>JABMMT010000051.1 GCA_013205155.1 Betaproteobacteria bacterium
AGCCCACTTTACAAAATCAGCAATGACATCGTCACGCTTAGGTGCGGGTTGATTGACGCAAATAAAAGGTCTAGCGCGTTGTGGGTGACGTGTTGCAAGATAGGTTTCATAAATTGCGCTGGTGTAGCCAATGCAAAAGCTGCGAGATTCTGGGCTAGCAGGCAGTTTGCAAGTGTTCACTAATTCCTGGGTACTCAAAACTTTGATTTGTTCCTGGGCCTGGACAGCACCAGAAATTGCGCCAAGAGCGGCTAATAGAACGAGGATTTTTTTCATTCATTTTCCTTGGAGTGTATTTAAATCAATCATAAAGCATCTTAAATATTGAAATATGCACTATTTTAGTGCGTATATCGCCTAAGCCGTTTTTTATATTCCCCATAATGATGCATAAAAAAGAGGGGAAATTTCATGGAAGTCTTGAAATCAGGAAGTGATGCTTTATTCATTTTGCTTGGCGCCATTATGGTCTTAGCGATGCATGCGGGCTTTGCTTTCTTAGAATTAGGCACTGTTCGTAAGAAAAATCAGGTCAATGCATTAGTCAAAATTTTGGTGGACTTTGCAGTCTCGACCATTGCTTACTTTTTTATTGGTTACAGCATTGCTTACGGTGTGAACTTTTTTTCGGGCGCAGAATTATTGGCTCAAAAGAATGGTTATGAGTTAGTTAAGTTCTTCTTCTTACTCACATTTGCTGCTGCGATTCCAGCCATTATCTCTGGGGGCATTGCTGAGCGAGCCAAATTTAATCCGCAACTGATCGCTACTTTTATATTGGTTGGCTTCATATATCCCTTCTTTGAAGGGATTGCTTGGAATCAGCACTATGGGATTCAGGCTTGGATTAAAGAGCTCACTGGTGAGGAGTTTCATGACTTTGCGGGCTCGATCGTAGTCCATGCAGTCGGTGGTTGGATTGCCTTAATTGCAATCATTCTTTTGGGTGCTCGCCGTGGTCGCTATACCAAAGAAGGTCAAGTCTCAGCGCATCCGCCATCTAGCATCCCATTTCTAGCATTAGGCGCATGGATATTGGCGGTAGGTTGGTTTGGTTTTAATGTGATGAGCGCACAGACGATCGACAAAATTAGTGGCTTAGTTGCAATGAACTCTTTAATGGCGATGGTTGGTGGAACCTTAGCGGCATGTGTGGTGGGTCGGAATGATCCTGGTTTTACCTACAACGGCCCACTTGCTGGATTAGTGGCGGTATGTGCGGGCTCTGATTTAATGCATCCCATCGGAGCATTGTTTGTCGGTTTAGTTGCTGGTGCTTTATTTGTTTATATGTTCACCTTGGTACAAAACCGTTGGAAGCTCGATGATGTGTTAGGTGTGTGGCCGCTACATGGTTTATGTGGTCTTTGGGGTGGCTTAGCGGCAGGTATTTTTGGCACTAAAGCACTTGGTGGTCTTGGCGGCATCACCTTTACCGGACAATTAATTGGTAGTGCTATAGGTGTTGGCATTGCTGTAGTTGGTGGTTTTGTAGTCTATGGTGGGCTAAAAGTCATCATGGGCATTCGGATGTCGCAAGAGGAAGAATACGAAGGCGCTGATTTAAGTGTGCATCGCATTTCTTCAACACCAGATCGTGAGCCAAGCTGGTAGTACTTGCTTGCTTATATAGCCTGATTCATCCCTATAATGAGTCATGGCTATATATGAACTAGACGGCATATCTCCCAAGTTATCTGAGGGCGTATGGGTTGCTGAAAGTGCTGAAGTCATCGGTAAAGTAGAGCTCCATCAAAATGCCAATATTTGGCCAAAAGTGGTGGTTCGAGGCGATAACGATCTCATTCAAATCGGAGTAGGTAGCAATGTTCAGGATGCGTCAGTTCTGCATACTGACCCTGGCTACCCTCTCATCATTGGTAAGAATGTTACGGTTGGTCATCATGTCATGCTTCATGGATGCCAAGTTGATGATGGCAGTTTGATTGGTATCGGTGCAGTGATTTTGAACGGTGCCAAGATTGGTAAGCATTGCTTAGTAGGGGCAGGCGCACTGGTCACTGAAGGTAAAGAATTTCCGGATGGCTCGATGATTTTGGGTTCTCCAGCAAAGGCTGTAAAAACCTTAACACCAGAGCAAATATCAGATATCGAAGCGATTGCAGGGCGTTATGTTCAAAATGCACAGCGCTACCGCAAGACCCTGAAAAAGATTTCTGGAGATTCTTAGATGTCCCTGATTCAAAAGCTTAAAGCGCGTGCTGCTAATAACAATCCTGTCCGTGTAGGCATCATCGGCGCAGGTAAATTCGGTTCTATGTATCTTTCACAGGTACCAAGGACTCCAGGCATTCATTTAGTTGCAGTAGTTGATTTATCTCCGACGCGCGCAAAAGAATCTTTAGCTCGCGTGGGCTGGGATGCATTACGATATAGCGCTACATCAATGCAAGATGCTGCTAAGTCAGGAGCCACCTTTGTAACTGACGATGCAGAAAAAATGATTGCCAGTGAGCATATCGATATCGTGATCGATTCCACGGGTAGCCCAGCGGCTGGTATTCGTCATGCTTTACTGTGTTTTGATCATCGTAAGCACATCATCATGGTCAATGTGGAGGCGGATGTTTTAGCAGGACCTTTGCTTGCACGCAAAGCGGCAGAGGCCGGCGTAATTTACTCGATGGCTTCGGGTGACCAGCCTGCCCTGATTGCAGAATTAGTAGACTGGGCAAGAACCATTGGCCTAGAAGTAGTGTGTGCAGGTAAGGGTACTAAATACTTGCCAATCTATCATCAGTCCACGCCCGATACGGTTTGGGGACATTATGGTTTTTCCAAAGAGCAGGTTGCTGGGGGTGATTTCAATCCACAAATGTTTAATTCATTTTTGGATGGAACGAAGTCAGCACTTGAAATGGCTGCGGTATCAAATGCTTGTGATTTAAATCCTCCTAGTAATGGTCTGGAGTTCCCACCTTGTGGAGTAGATGATTTACCACATATTTTTCGGCCGGTATCTGAAGGTGGCATCCTGACTCAAAAAGGTACTGTTGAAGTGGTGTCTTCGGTTGAGAGAGATGGCCGCCCAGTATTTAGAGATCTGCGTTGGGGCGTGTATGCGGTTTTTGAAGCACCGAGTCAATACGTGATCGATTGTTTTGCTCAATATGGTTTAAAAACAGATAGCACGGGTAAATATGCCGCAATGTATAAACCGTATCACTTGATCGGTTTGGAGTTAGGTATTTCAGTTGCGAGCATTGCAGTTCGTGGAGAAGCTACTGGAGCTACTGGTGAATGGAAGGGTGATGTTGTCGCCACTGCCAAGCGCACACTCAAAGCTGGAGAGAAGTTAGATGGAGAGGGCGGCTTCACGGTTTATGGAAGGCTCATGACTGCTGCCGATTCACTCAAGCTGGGAGCACTGCCTATTGGCTTGGCTCACAATATGATTCTCAATAAAGATATCTCAGCCGGTAAGCCAGTATGTTGGGATGATGTTGATTACGACGCTACCTTACAAGCGATTCAATTTCGACGGGAAATGGAAAAACTATTTCTTATTTAAATGGTAAGTAGATGGAGTACGGTGGTTCCAGATGAGCCATATTCCAGATGAGGCGATGAGGACCATGCCGACGATGCTTAAGCCGTCAGGAAGTTCTCCAAAAATAAGGTAGCCATATCCAACGGCCCAAAGTAATTGCAAGTAAACCAGTGGGGTTAATTTGTAAGGGCGCGTTGTATAGAATGCCAACACAATCAGAAGATGTGCAATCCCTCCTAAAATCCCAATCATTCCCAATATGACATATTGAAATGTAGGTAGCGAAGGTAGTGGTTCTGCATAAGGG
>JABMMT010000052.1 GCA_013205155.1 Betaproteobacteria bacterium
AACTGAATTTGGCCGCTACGATCTTGAATGGTGGCAAAGCTTGCTTTACCCATCACTCTTTTAAGTATCATGCGTCCAGCAACCTTGACATGAACTTTCTTGGCTGCAAGCTCTTCTTTAGTAAGGCTGTCATAGTGAGTATGGAGATCAGCTGCTAAATGGGTGGGCACGAAATCATTTGGAAAGGCAATCCCACCTGCGCGCAGCTTGGCTAACTTTTCACGGCGCTCTGCAATGATGTGATTTTCATCAACTATTTCATTGGCCGAGTCAGAATTTGGGTTTGCTTTATCGTTCATATCTCATATCACTGCGATTAATTGCTACGGTTAAGTTTCATTACACGCCTTGTTTGAGGCTAGCCTCAATAAATGCATCAAGATCTCCATCTAATACCTTCTGAGTATTGGAGATTTCGACATTGGTACGTAAATCTTTAATGCGGCTTTGATCAAGCACATAGGAGCGAATTTGGTGACCCCAGCCTACATCCGTCTTGGTAGCCTCTAACTTATCTTGCTCTACACGACGTTTTTGCATTTCATGTTCGTAGAGGCGAGACTTCAGCATGGTCATTGCTTCAGCTCGATTACGGTGTTGACTCCGATCATTTTGGCACTGCACCACAATCCCAGTAGGGATGTGAGTCAGTCGCACTGCAGAGTCGGTTTTATTAATATGCTGACCACCAGCACCTGAGGCACGATAGGTATCCGTACGAATATCGGCCGGATTCACTTCAATCTCAATCGAGTCATCAATCTCAGGATACACATAGATGCTAGCAAAAGAGGTATGGCGTCCGTTCGATGAGTCAAACGGTGATTTGCGTACTAAGCGATGAACTCCAGTTTCAGAGCGCAGATGACCGTATGCATACTCACCATCCACTTTGATCGTAGCACTTTTAATACCAGCAACATCGCCATCAGATTCTTCCAAAATTTCTGTTTTGTAGCCCTTGCGCTCACAATATTTTAGATATTGACGATAGAGCATGCTTGCCCAGTCACAAGCTTCTGTGCCACCGGCTCCTGCCTGGATATCAATAAAGCAATTACAGGAGTCCATCTCATTGTGAAACATGCGGCGAAACTCAAGGTCGCCAATGGTTTTGCTGTAGCTCTCAACATCGTGCTCAATGGCAGCAATGGTTTCAAAGTCACTTTCTTCCTTAGCCATATCAAAGAGCTCGAGAGCACTCGTAATATTGGTATTGAGGTCAGTCAAAGTTGCGACAACGCCATCGAGCAACTTCTTTTCTTTGCCCAGTGCCTGTGCTTTCTTTTGATCATCCCAGAGCGTTGGATCTTCAAGGATGGAATTGACTTCAGTAAGGCGGCGTGACTTTACTTCGAAGTCAAAGATACCCCCGAAGAGCTTGCTCTCGTGAGAGCAGGTCAGACAAGGTATTTGAAATAGTATTTAATTGTTCGGCTTCCATTGCCTAATTATAAGGGGGTTATTCAGCTGGTCTGCTTAGGCTCTAGAGCTGTCGTCGTGGCCCTCAATCATGAGCTGAACCCGGGCTTGTCCCTGGTAACGATCAGTGGCGAGCCGATAAGCCAGTTTAGCCTTGCTGGGCAAACTCTGGGTGTGGTTAAACCAAACTGCTGTAAACGGCTTACTGGCAGATGGATCTGTGCCTAGGGGGCGAAGCGTTAATCTCAAATGTTTTTCTTTCATCAGGCTTTGCTTGGTAATCTCAAATTCCCCGTAAAAAACCGGTTGCGGGAAACCTTGACCCCAAATCTCTTCAGCGAGCAAATCCCCAATTTCTGGAGTGAACTCTGATAGTTCGAGAGCACCATCATGAATCTGACGCCTTTGTAAGAGCTCTTCATTCAATAATTCACTAGCTACCTGCTGAAAGCAAAAATCAAATCGTTCAAAGTCACTTTTACGTATGGTGAGTCCTGCAGCCATTGCATGCCCTCCGAATTTCAGAATCAGGCCGGGTTCACGTTTGGATACAAGATCGAGGGCATCTCTGAGATGAAAACCAGTCAGCGATCGTCCGGAGCCGCGCAACTCTTCACCCGAAGCGCCATCAGCTGGAGCAAACACAATTGCAGGACGATTAAAGCGCTCCTTTAATCGCGAGGCCACAATACCAACAACACCTTGATGCCATTCCGGGTTCCATAGACAAATGCTGGTTCGTTCGGATAGAGTGCCATCCAATTGATCCTCGGCAAGATGGGCTAGTGCAGCCTCTTGCATACCCGTTTCAATCACACGACGCTCACGATTAATTCGATCTAACTCTTGTGCTAGCGCTAGCGCCTCATCTAGATTATCAGTTATTAGTAAGCGGATACCCAAACTCATATCTGCTAAGCGACCAGCGGCATTCAGTCTGGGGCCAATCGCAAATCCAAGATCAAAAGTATTGGCTTTGCGTGGATCTCGCATTGCCACTTGGAAGAGAGCTTGTATTCCAGACTGGGATATTCCTGAGCGTATGCGTTTTAATCC
>JABMMT010000053.1 GCA_013205155.1 Betaproteobacteria bacterium
ACCTAATGTCATGATTTAACTTTTAAAGTGCGCCTTTGCATCATACAAAGTTTCCAACGTGATACTTAAGAGACCCTGCTCCACTGCATAACGCTCCGTATTTCGCTTAGCTTTGCCTCTGACGAAAAACGGAATTTTATTAAGTTCTTTTTCTGCGTCAGTTTCCCATGAAAGGGATCCATTAGTCGGTTTTATATTAGCGGTAAGCTGTTCTGTATCAACCTTGATGGGACCTGAGGCATGCCCAAGATGGGATGGCATAGCTCCCTCATGAAACTCAAAGTCACCTCTGAACATCCCAATCAAATGCTCTTCTAGACCCATCATTAATGGATGCACCCAGGAGTCAAATAAAACACAGGCACCCTCAAAACCCATTTGCGGGGAGTAGCGCGCAGGAAAATCCTGCACGTGCACTGGCGCTGAAATCACTGCACACGGAATCTGTAATCGTTTAGCAATATGACGCTCCATCTGCGTACCCAAGATTAATTCAGGTTGCAGCTCTGCGATCTTTGCTTCAACCTCTAGATAATCATCAGTAATCATTGCTTCAAGCCCTAATTGCTCAGCAGTCTCACGTACTTCACGAGCTAATTCGCGGCTATAGGTTCCCAGTCCAACTACTTTGAAGCCCATTTCATGAGCAGCTACTTTGGCTGCAGCGATGGCATGGGTGGCATCACCAAAAATAAAGACTCTTTTGTTGGTTAGATAGGTTGAGTCCACCGATAAGGCATACCAACGTGCTTTAGAGGATTGACTGAATTTTTGGACATCACATTCAATGCCTGCTAATTGACAGACTTCAGTGATAAAAGCTTTAGTACCTTTAAATCCAATCGGAATCACTTTTGTAGAAGGCTGACCAAAACTCCTAGTCATCCAAATGGCTGCAGTATTAGCGGTCTCAGGATACAAATTGACATTAAAGTCTGCTTCATGCAAACGCGCGATATCTGCTGGATTAGCACCCAGAGGTGCAATCACATTCACTTCAACTCCTAATTCGCGCAATAAACGTGAAATTTCTTCTACATCATCACGGTGGCGAAATCCTAAAGCAGTAGGACCTAAAATATTACAAGTTGGTTTTGCATCTGCCTTTCTTGCGGGGCGTGTTTGACCTGGTGCCAAAATAAATTGCTGACCTAGTAAACGCACCATCTGATAAAAAGTTTCTGCAGCACCCCAATTCTCTTTCTTTTGATATGCGGGTAATTCAAGAGGCAAAATTGGTACCGGCAAATCTAGAGCAGCTGCCAATCCACCTGGATCATCTTGAATGAGTTCTGCAGTACAAGAAGCGCCCACCATTAATAAATCAGGTTTAAAACGGGCATAAGCCGATCTAGCAGCATCTTTAAATAACTCAGCAGTATCTCCACCTAAATCACGAGCTTGAAAAGTGGTATAGGTTACAGGCGGCCTCTTTTTCATCCGCTCAATCATGGTGAAAAGGAGATCTGCATAAGTATCTCCTTGCGGAGCGTGAAGCACGTAATGAACCTTCTCCATTGCTGTAGCAATTCTCATTGCACCAACGTGGGGTGGGCCTTCATAGGTCCAGAGCGTTAACTTCATACTTCCTCTGCCATCATGAGCTTATTTTTTCTAGTCAAGGGGCGTGCAAATAATTCTGCCAGATCGGCCGCTTGATTGAATCCTTGGATTGGAGTGAAAACGAGCTCAATCGACCACTTTGTAGTAAAGCCCTCCGCTTCCAATGGATTGGCTAAACCAAGCCCACAAACAACCATGTCTGGTTGTTGAGCGCGACAACGATCTAATTGATTCTCTACATTTTGACCCTCAGACAATTGAGTTTTAGGGTCTAACATCGCCAACTCTTCTGCCATATGCTGACGATGCAAATAAGGAACGCCTACTTCAATCAAGTTCATACCAAGCTCTCTATTTAAATAACGGGCTAATGGTATTTCTAGCTGAGAATCAGGGAAAAAGAAAATAGATTTGCCTTTTAATATTTCACGATGTGGTTTAAGAGATTGATTAGCGCGATCTCTTTGTGGAGCAATCACTTTTTCAAAGACATCGGGAGGCACGCCCAATTCTTTAGCTGCGGCTAAGAACCATTTTTCTGTACCTTCTACGCCTAGCGGAAAAGGTGCGGCAACTCTTTGGGCACCCATGTTCTCCAAGAATCTAGCGGTATCAGTCAGAAATGGTTGAGCCAATAAATATTTTGTCTTTGGCCCAACGACAATTCTCTGGGTAGATTCACGCGGTGGGAAAAAAGCAAAGGACTTTAAGCCCAGATCTTTAAAGATACGACTAAATTGATCTTCGACAACATCAGCCAAACAGCCAACCACTAATAACTCTACTTCATCAGATTCAGTAGACTTGGGTAAGTCTTGTGCGAGTGCAGCTAAACAAGCATCCTCACCTTGGGTAAAGGTTGTTTCAATACCGCTGCCTGAATAATTAAGAATGCGGACATTAGGTGCAAATGTTTTACCCAAGCGTTGTGCCGCCCTAGATAAATCTAGCTTAATCACTTCTGAGGGACAAGAACCCACTAAGAATAGGAGTTTGATATCAGGGCGGCGATCCAGTAGTTGCTTTACCACCTTATCTAACTCATCATTCGCATCCGCAAGACCAGCTAAATCACGATCATCGATGATGGCTGTTGCAAAACGAGGCTCTGCAAAAATCATTACCCCAGCGGCAGATTGAATCAAATGAGCGCAAGTACGAGAACCTACCACTAGAAAAAAGGCATCTTGAATTTTGCGATGCAACCAGATAATCCCAGTTAGGCCACAGAAAACCTCTCGTTGACCGCGCTCCTTTAGGGGCTGGAAATTAATGGGCTGAGAATCAACCACGACTTCTTGGGATACAGAATTCAATTCTTACCTCAGACTTTGCTATAAGAAATGAATAGAAAATTGAATTGGTTTGTCTTTAAACCAATTTCAAAAAGGGGGTCAAGCCAAAAATAAGTCATACCGTAAAACGTTGATCTATAGATGCCTTAGTAAAAGCCTCTTGGGGGGTTTTAGATATAAGTGTTTACACCGATTAAATGGCGTTTAATGGTGTCCTGAGCTATTAGAAGGGCTATTTTGGGTCCAAGAAAAACCCCAAACACTTCAATATTGTGGGGCTTTTGATGGGTTCAGAGTTGGCTTTTATCGCTGAGATTTAAGCAATGCCTTAAAAGTCAGAACACTGAGAGAGATTGCAATTCCAAATGAAACTAGCAGCATGGCAAATTTAGATTGGGCCTGGCCAGAAGGAAAAATCAGATAAAAAGCCACGGTAATGCTAATCACCATGCCGCAAAATCCAGCTATTTTAGAAATCGCATCTCTCTTATCATGAAATTTCATCATGCTTTGTATCCTTTCAAGGTTTTATCTTCTGCACACTAGGTCTTCATCAGATCCTCAGTGCATCACCAATGCATCAGAACTCTTTTGCTGAGAAAACTTTAAACCCCGTCATTACTTGAGTCAAGATCTCTAGGGTAAACCCTTGATTAAATGAGATTTTTTTTTATTTCTAACATGCCCTCCTCCATTCCATAGAGCGGCTCATAGTCCAATTGCTCTTTAGCCTTAGCTATCGAGATAGAAAACGGGTGCGCCATTAAATGGACCATCTCCCGAATTAAAGGCGGCTCTCCACGCAGCGGTAAGTAGTTCCAACCATTTTCGGTAAAGCGCGCTAACGGCCAGGCCAAGAAACGGGGAATGGATAAAGTGGGCACTTTGTAATGGCCTGCCAAAAGCCTTCTACTCATCCATTGCCTAAATGGAACTGGCGGACCATCGCTAATAAAAAAACTTTCTCGGTTTGCTTTAGATAGCAGCGCTTTATTAACTGCTTCGCACAGGTTGTAAATGTTGCAAGTGGAAAAAAGGTAATCACCCTGATTAAACCAACCAAATTGATTCAAGTTAGCAGCCTGACCTAAGATGCGATCAATCAGATCGCCTTTACCCCAAATCGAGGCAGGCCTCAGACTTATAGTTCGAAAAGGCTCATCTCCAGCAGCCAGAACATACTCTTCTGCCAAGGACTTGCTATGGCTATAGGGAAATTTTTGTAGGGATGGCAAAGCGCGCGATTCGCAAACATCTATATTGGGAATGGATGGGGCTTTAGCAATTGATGCATCACTCATATAGATAAACTGCGGAACTCGAGCTTGCTTTGCTGACTTCAGAATATTTTGTGTCATGAGCACATTAGTCTCATGCAAGTCTTTTTCGCAATTCCATAACTTCATTTGGGCAGCACAATGAATCACACTATCGATACCTTGTAGTTGCTTGGCTAAGCTGTAGACATCATTTAAGTCGCCTGACCAGACTTCAATATTGTTTGACGATTTGTTATTGAGCATCTGCGGTGAGCGGTAGTGCGCAACGATCTTATGACCTGCTGACGCTAAAAACTGAGTCAAATGACTTCCCACAAAACCACTGGCCCCCGTCAAAAAGATTTTCATAAACTGATATAGATAGGTAAGGAATGTAGCCTAAACAAAATATTGACTGCTCATTTACTAAACCACTGACCAAGAAATAGTGCTGATCTTCCGTAGTAATAAGCTATGGCTAGCAACACCTTTGGTGAGAGCGCAATAATCGAAATCAGTAGCAAGGGAATAAAAGACCAATGTTGAGTAGACCCATAACCCCCCAATACAATCAGCACAAGAAAAATCAGCTTGCGCACTTCACCACGAGGTAGCCAGGGACTGCTCTTATATATAGGTTCTCTATTACTCGTGAAACTTTCGTCTGTCATGTTCCTGATATCGCTAAAAATACAAATCTAATCGAAGTAAACTATCATAGATAATTATTAGGGATTCTTCAATGACTAAGCAGAGCAACAAGACTAATCCCCGTGGGTTTCGCACCTTAGCAGCGCTTCTTCCTTTTTTAAAGCCATATAAAAAGCAATTTGTATTGGCAATCTTTAGCTTAGTACTCGCTGCAAGCGCAACATTAGCCGTCCCGCTCTCTTTTAGGCAAATCATCGATTTGGGGTTTAACACTAATAGCGGTAACCAAATTAATACGACTTTTTTAACTTTATTTATTGTTGCTTGCTTAGTCGCCTTAGGAACGTCTCTTCGTTTTTATATGGTCTCATGGTTAGGCGAAAAAATTACGACCGATATTCGCTCAAGCGTCTATAGCCACGTTATTAAACAAAGTCCTGAGTTCTTTGAATCTACTCACAGCGGCGAAATACTATCACGCCTTAATACAGATACGGTTCTGATTCAAACATTAATTGGCACTAGTGTCTCAATGGCAATCAGAAATATTCTGTTACTGATGGGTGGTTTAGTCATGATGTTCATCACTAGTCCAAATTTATCGGTGCTCATTTTTGCCACACTACTGATCACTATTGTTCCCACCATGGTCATGGGCAGACGAGTAAGAAAACTCTCCCGAAATTCACAAGATAAGATTGCTGATGCCTCTGCTTTAGCAGGAGAAAAATTGAATGCAATCCCTACGATTCAATCATTCACAAATGAAAAAATAGAAATCAATCGATTTAATCAATCGATTCACATTGCTCTTGATGCTGCCATTAATCGGACACGAGCAAGATCTTTGCTCACCTTCGTTGCTATTTTATTTGGCTTCACTAGTATTATTTTAGTTCTCTGGCTTGGTGCTTATAGAGTCATGGATAATCAGATTACTGCTGGAGAACTGTCCCAATTTATTTTGTATGCCGTGATTGTTGCAGGCGCTATAGCTGGCATTTCTGAAGTGATAGGCGATACCCAAAGAGCGATTGGTGCAAGCGATCGCCTTCTTGAGCTCTTAAGTGTCAAATCCTCTATTCAAGATTTAGCAATCGTCAAATCGATCCTCAAAGTGAATACTGCTGGCATTGGAGTTCAAATACAAAATCTGTGCTTTCACTATCCATCCAATCAAAATAGTGTTTTATCAAATGTGTCTCTAGAGATTAAACCCGGCGAAAGAGTGGCGATTGTGGGGCCCTCAGGCGCTGGTAAGACTACGCTCTTTCAACTATTACAACGCTTCTATGATCCTATTAGCGGTGAAATTCTTTTTAATGACATCAATATTCAAGACCTTCAACTTGAGGCACTGAGAAAAATGATTGGTGTTGTACCGCAAGATATTGTCATTTTTTCAGATAATGCAATGGAAAATATTCGTTTTGGTAGATCAGATGCGACCGATGAGGAAGTGCTCTCTGCGGCACGCCTTGCCATAGCAGATGAGTTTATTTCTAAGCTGCCAGAGGGCTATCAAAGTTTCTTAGGCGATCGAGGTATCCGTTTATCTGGGGGACAAAAGCAGCGGATTGCAATTGCAAGAGTCTTGTTAAAAAATCCGGCTTTATTGCTACTGGATGAAGCGACTAGTGCATTAGATGCTGAGTCTGAATTACACGTTCAGCGCGCCCTTGAGGCTGCTATGGATCACCGGACCACCATTGTGATTGCGCATCGACTATCAACAGTAAAGCAGGCCGATAAAATTCTGGTGTTAGAAAATGGGCGGATCATCGAAACTGGTACCCATGCTGATTTAATTCAACGTAGTGGTCTTTATGCCCGTTTGGCAAAACTTCAATTTACGGATCAGTAACTAAAAATAGAGATTCATTTAGTCTTTTTTGTTTAGCGACCTCTTGGAGTCTCTGACAATCAACATTGATTGTTCCATCGTCATTGATAATATTAAATTCTCGGCAAGGGCTTGGTCGATGTTCGTAAATAGAACAACGATATCCTTCCTCTTTACTATGCTTCAAGGCTGTACAAGGCGCCCCACCCTTCTCCGTGCCTTTCATGCAAGCAAGATGTTGTGAGATCTTGGTAGTGAATTCTGCTGGAACAATGCCTGTTCCGTTACCCTCTATTTCTCCGTGATAAAAACTCACTCGAAAATGTTGGCAGCACTGGCCGCATTCAAAACAAGGATTTGATGTCATTCAGTGTTTTATACGCTCATTGAAAACATTTTAGGACTGCAAAGAGGGTCTACTTACCCTCATTCTCAATGATTTTTGTGAGCTGAGGTGACTATTTTTTCAGTATAGGCAATCGCAATAGCGGACAACACAAAGGTAACATGAATGAGGGTCTGCCACATTAATACCTTCTCATCATAGGATGCAGCATTAATAAAGGTCTTTAGCAAGTGAATTGATGAAATACCGATGATAGCCGTTGCTAGCTTCACCTTTAGAACGCCTGCATTGACATGAGATAGCCACTCAGGCTGATCAGGATGATTTTGTAATTCCAAACGTGAAACAAAAGTCTCCCAGCCACCCACAATCACCATCACTAGCAAGTTCGAGATCATCACTACATCTATTAAACCCAAGACCACCAGCATTAATGCTGTTTCAGTCATACTCTTATCAGCCATCATGGTAATCAGATGGTAAAGCTCAACCCAGAACTGCCAAACGTAGACACCCTGGGCAACAATGAGACCAATATATAACGGCGCTTGCAACCAACGGGACATGAATATCCAGCGTGGCAATGGACGCAGTTTTTTATCTAGAAAGGTTTGTTTATCTTCGTTCATCTTTCAATCTTAACGAACTTTATGGCATTTTTTATGTCAGAAAAGCCACAGAATACCTAGGGGGATTAGCCAAGTAGCCTGTTTCCAGTACTCAAACAATCAATATCTGCTGATCCTGTCAAAAAAACCAGCTTGAAAGCTAGTTATCTTAGATCTACCTTTTGCAAGGGCTTTCGATTAGATGCCAGATTTAAGGCGCTCTCACCATCCCGATGGCTTTAACCTAAAAATGAAAAATTAGAATTTCCCTTAGCATCGAGCCCATAATCATTCATATAGGTTTCTAAAAAACTGATTTGATTGGTTTGATTTTTAATGATATCGCCAACTAAATCACCAATAGAAATAACGCCAATAACCTGCTGATTATTGATAACAGGCAAATGACGAACTTTCTTAACCACCATAATGCTCATACATTGTTCTAAGGTATATTCTTCCTCAACAATGAGAGGGTGCGCCGTCATGATCTCAGCAGCCAAGACGACGTCGGGATCTTTTTTGGTCAAGGTCACTTTAATAGCACAATCCCCAAGAGAAATAATTCCTTTAAGTTGGGTATCGTCAATCACCAGTATCGATCGCACTCGATGCTCTTTCATCATCTCTAAAGCCAGAGTAATCGCATCAGAAGACTTTACAGAATATATTTGATGACACTTATTTTTTAAAATTTCTTTTACTGTAGTCATACATCGCCTTCAAATGATTAAGCTGTTTACTGAACTTTTATATCCTACTTGACATTGAATACAAAAACACGTACTAAAGCAAGGGGCATTTTTGAATTAAAAAAGTCTGATGACCTCAAAACAGAGGTCTGAGTTATGATTTAAAAGGTGTGGAACAAATTCAATTTTTTAGGAGATTATTCAATGTCTAGGGATAAATTGGGATTATTCGCATTTGGCTTAGTACTAATAGGCTTTGTTGTTTTTGTGAAAACAGGATCTTTTCTACTCTTTTCCATAGGAATCGTCTCTGTTGCATTTTTAATATTCTCAAAGAACAAATTTATTAAATAGATGACTGGTGAAAAACTGGAGCTCATCATTGAGTTCAGTGTGATATTAATTTCACCGATCGTCTATCACCTTTATCTTTTGAAGTATAAATAAATTACTCGCCAACAGCTAAGAAGAATATCGATTTCCAATACTACTGGTCGTATTCAGCAGCAAACTGATGATTGACGTCACGATGTTTAGCCTCATCCTCCCGAACAGCAATCACGACATCACGTAATGTGGCATCCGGGGATAGGTTCCAATAATCAATCGCAATTTGGGGCGCAGCGATATTGGGTAAGGTTCCATTATCAATCTCTCGTAAATATTCTGTATAGGAATAGACTGCCTCTTCTTCAAAATATCCAACAATTCGGTGGGCTGTGCGAGGGAAAAAAACGTAGATCACAAAAAACATATTCCAGAATATGGCCTGTGCAATCAGAACTAAAAAACGCTCAAATGCATTTGGCTGAGCAATCTCAATGAAAGTCATTAAGTGCATTCTTTCATTTTCTGCCTCAGCCAATAAAGTGCGGATCTTAGGACCATAACCCGTTTGCATCTTTCGTAAACTAGTTAGATGCGTCCACATTCCCGAAACCATACCGGGAACACCTGCAACAGTTTCAAGTACCACTGCACGATGACCATACCTTTTTCGGAAAAAAGTATCGGCAAAAAAGCGCATACTTTTTGTAAAGAAAAGCGCTACTCTGTCAGAGAAGTTAATAGGTTTGTAATGACTCATTTAATTACCCTCGATTTCTAATGGGTATATAAATTTTACTCGTTTAGGACAGTATTTGCTGAGCTCAATGGAGCTTCACAATAGAATGCGTTCTGCGATGAATTAAACGACTGACGGTATCAAGAAATACCTTAACCCAGCCATGAAGAGCCAGTTGATGTAGTTTATATAAGCTGATGTACATCAGCTTTGCAAACAGTCCTTCCACCATCAGACTGCCGCCAATCAAGCCTCCCATCATGCTACCCACGCTATTGTATTCACCTAAAGACACTAGGGATCCAAAATCACGATATTGATAAGGCCTCAGTGTTTTACCTTCAATAATCTGGTTGATTTGAGAAAATAAATGGGAGGCCTGTTGATGCGCTGCTTGAGCCCTCGGAGGAACTATGCCACCTTTGCCATTATTGGCGTCTGGCCAAGGGCAAGCAGCACAATCTCCCATTGCAAAAATACGAGGATCCCGAGTGCTTTGTAAAGTTGGCAGTACCAGCAATTGATTGACATGATTAGTCTCTAATCCGCCAATCCCACTGAGAAAGTCTGGCGCCTTGACGCCAGCCGCCCAAACAATTAACTCGGCTGGAATTTCTAAACCGTTAGCTAAAAATACTCGATTGGCTTGTATTTTTTGTACCTTAGCACTGGTCATGACCTCAACACCAAGATCCACAAGTAATTTCTCTGCGGCAGTAGAGATTCTGGTAGAGAGTGCGGGCAATATTCTGGGGGCAGCCTCAATCAAAATGACTTTTAAATCTTTCTCAGGATCAACCCTATCCATTCCGAAAGAAATAATGGCACGCGTTGTGCGATGTAATTCTGCGGCCAACTCCACTCCGGTAGCACCAGCTCCAATAATGACGACCTGTAATTGATGTGAAGCTAAAGGCTGAGTTTGAACCTGAGCCCTTAAACAAGCATTAATCAAGCGCAAATGAAA
>JABMMT010000054.1 GCA_013205155.1 Betaproteobacteria bacterium
CTTCTGTGATGTACACCAACGCTAATGCTAAAGGCTTCATTCCTTCTCCACTAAGTCAATCTCTAGTAATTCCGGCACAGGCCGATAAAGTTAAGACGGAAATAAGAGAAAGCGGCGCGACTACGTATTTAATTTTCATGATTATTCAACCTTTGCACCAGAAATCTGCACAATCCGCGCCCATTTTGGAACTTCTAGCGCGATGAAATCTTTGAATTCCCCTGGGGTGCTTCCAACTGCCCTAGACCCTTGATCAGCAAGCGTCTTTTGAACTTCAGGATCCATCATGACTTTCTTAATAGCAGCGCCCAATTTATTAACGATCGGTGCTGGAGTCTTAGCTGGTGCCAGAATGCCATTCCAAAGCGCCACCTCATACCCAGGCAAGACTTCATCTATAGCCGGAACATTTGGTAATCTTGCTGTCCGAGCTTTAGTCGTTACTCCTAATGGCTTCAACTTTCCACTATCAATAAAGGGAAGAACCTCAACCAAGGGAGATAGAACTACCTGGATTTGACCTGATAATAAATCCACGTTAGCTGGTGCACCGCCTTTATATGGCACATGAGTCATTTTGCCGCTTATCATGCTATTTAAAAGGGCGCCAGATAAATGTTGTGAGGATCCATTCCCGGCAGATCCATAAAACAATTCTTTTTGCTTTGCTAGAGCAATAAATTCAACCATATTATTAGCAGGTAAATCGTTATTCACCATTAATACATTAGGAATCAGTGCGACTTGTGAGATAGGAACTAAATCTTTTTGTAAATCAAACGTCAAATTCTTAAACAAAGACATATTCGTTGCTAAGGTACTGGTCGCCATCAGCAAGGTATATCCGTCTGAGGGCGCATTAACAACAAACTGAGCTCCAGTATTGCCTCCAGCACCAGGTTTATTGTCAACTACAACGTTTTGACCTAATTGCGCTTTCAGTTTTTGAGCAACTAGACGCGCAGTAATATCAGTGCTACCACCTGGAGCAAAAGGAACAACTAAAGTGATCGGTTTTTGAGGCCAATCACTTTGGGCAAAGGCACCACCAATCCAAAGACTTGAAACGAAAATCGCGATTAATTTATTCATGAAATGACTCCCTCTTTTCTGACATAACGCTAAATTAGCGCTGACCATCACCAACAGAAATTTGCTCGACGCGTAGACCACCTAAACGCTCGTGCACCCTTGAACCAGTAGACATTGCTAAGGTATAAACTAATTCGTCGGGACGTGGTGAGTCCACCATGCCAACGTCAATCGTATTAAAGTGACTACGTATATAGCAGGCCTCAATATGGTGAAGTGGAATTTGCAAACGATATCCTGCGGCTGCAACTACTTTTGAAGCAGGAACAATCGACTTCGCATTGGTTAATACTGCTCGCATTGCCCAACCACCAGCCTCATGCCAAATAGCACCATGCTCTAATTCCCCATCAAGACCAACGATTGCCCCTTTTCCATAAGTTTCAATCTTGTCTTTGCCGCCTAAGGCATCAATCAACTCGATGACCATTTCATTTGCCATTTCTCGAGCATCTTTTACTAAGCCTGAAAGATCTTCAACATAACGACCTGCATAAGGATTTTTAATGACACAAGCAATCACACCGATCTTTAAGGGTACCTTAGCTACTGGGCCTCTCTCGTGATACACGGTTTCAATCGAAAGTAATTTTTTTCTAATCTGAATTAATGACATCTTTGTCTCCTATAAATGAAATTAAATTGGCTTCTCACCAAACTGAACTCCGGCCCATTCTTCAATATGGCGGATTGGAAATACATTGTCTTTATCTCCATCACCCTGTGATAAAGCAAATGCCAAGAATTGACGGGCTGCAGGATTGACTTGCATCGGCACACCTAACTTTTCTGCCTCATCGATACACATCTTTACATCTTTATGTAACAGCTCTGTAGTAAAGCGTACTGGGAAACTGCGATCTAACACGCACTGAGGAATTCGCTCTAGCGTTGCGAAGGAGCGACCACTAGACACATTGATGACATCGAGCATTGTTTTTGCATCTAAACCAGCCTTCACTCCGTAAACCAAAGCCTCACAGCTTGCAATCATGCTAGTGGCATATAAGGTGTTATTAATAATTTTTACTGTCTGGCCTAATGTGGGATCGGTACCAAGATAGAAAATATTCTTTCCTAGAGCTGATAGGATCGGCTTGATCTTTTCAAAGATACCTTTTGGACCGGAAGCCATCACGGCTAAGGTGCCTTTTTCTGCAGCGACAATGCCACCACTCACCGGTGAGCCAATCATTGGGATATTCTTCTGCTCCAACATAGCAGCCACTAGCTTTGTAACAGATGGGCCAGTGGTCGATAAATCTACCACGACCTTTACCTGACTTCCCTGAGCGACATCTGCAGCGACATCAGCAACTATTTGAGGCATTGGCAAGCAAAGCAATACTGTTTCCACCTCAGATGCTAAATCCTTAGCAGAGGCACAAATCTTTGCACCTGATTTAGAAAGCCGCTCCAATGCCTTCTGACTCTTGTCATAGATGTAGAGCTCGTATCCTGCTGCAATCAGACGATTAGCAAAATGAAATCCAATATTACCAACGCCAATCAGGCCAATCTTCATGTCTCCTCCAACCATTCTTATATTTTTAGAAAACAATACTTGAAGCGAGTTGGAAAGCTAACCCGTACATACCATTAGTGTTAATAGATTTAGCTTAAATTAGCGGTTTGGTATGCTTTTTATTTGTCAGCCCATAACTTCAAGTTATGGGATTGGGGAAAGTAGTATCTCTATGAATTTTTCAGCATGGGTTCCCTGGCGATCAAAAACCGAACGCGCAATAGAGGGTTTAAGCAAAATATCTTGCTCTAGGGGTCTAACTTGCAAGCCAACCCAGGCGCCGTTGGAAACCGTAAACTCATCCACGATCGCTACCCCCATGCCTGCACGA
>JABMMT010000055.1 GCA_013205155.1 Betaproteobacteria bacterium
AATCCAAATGCACCAACAGGTAGATCAGTTACCCGTGCAGAGATTCAAAAGCTACTTGCTCGCAATTCTGACTCTGTCCTCGTAGTTGATGAGGCCTATGTAGACTATGGAACCGAATCTTGTATTCCTCTATTGCAAGGTGACAACTGCCCAGAAAATCTATTGGTAGTGCACACACTATCTAAATCACGAGCACTTGCAGGGCTGCGGGTTGGATTTGCAGTAGGACACCCTGCGCTCATTGAAGGCTTAGAGCGTATCAAAAATAGCTTTAACTCTTACCCTTTAGGGTGTTTAGCGCAAGCTGGAGCTCTAGCAGCAATTGAAGATCAAGCACATTTAGAAGCAATGTCTGCCAAAGTCATTCAAACCCGAGAAAAACTACTTCGTCAATTGAGTGCATTGGGTTTTGAGACGCTGCCATCTACTGCGAACTTTATATTTACTCGCCACCCTAAACACGCTGGAGGTAAGATATATCACGCATTACGCGATCGTGGCATTATCGTGCGCCACTTTAAGTCACCACGTATCGAAGAATTTTTGCGCATTACGATTGGTACTGATGAGCAAAGCGCTGAATTAGTGAGCGCTTTACAAGAAATCCTATCGTAAGTTTTTTACGAGCTCTTAAATTTATTTATTTTTTGAGTCGCATCTCAGCGGCACGAGCATGAGCCTGCAAACCCTCACCATGAGCGAGGGTGCTAGCAACTGCACCTAAGGTTTGCGCACCAGCTTCACTCACCTCAATCATGCTCGAGCGCTTAATGAAATCATAAACGCCTAAGGGTGAAGAGAATCGTGCTGTGCGGGCCGTTGGCAAGACGTGATTGGGCCCAGCACAATAATCGCCAAGTGATTCACTGGTGTAATTGCCCATAAAAATAGCACCAGCATGACGAATCAGATCTGCCCATTTACGTGGGTCAGTTGCGCAAATTTCTAAATGCTCAGCAGCTATGGCGTTTGCGATTTCGCAAGCTTCAGTCATATCTTTAACTTGTATCAATAAAGCGCGATTCGCTAAAGAAGCTTCTATGACTTTAGCTCTTGGCATTTCAGGGAGTAGCCTATCGATACTAGCTTGCACTTTTTCAATAAATACGGCATCCGGACACAGCAAAATCGATTGAGCTTGCTCATCATGCTCTGCTTGGGAGAACAAATCCATTGCAACCCAATCTGGATTACTAGAGCCGTCACACAGAACCAAAATTTCTGATGGGCCAGCAATCATATCGATACCAACAATTCCAAATACTCTGCGTTTAGCAGCAGCCACATAGGCATTTCCTGGGCCGACAATCTTATCTACCGAAGGAATAGTCTGAGTTCCATAGGCTAAAGCAGCAACAGCTTGAGCCCCACCAATCGTAAAGACTCGATCAACGCCTGCTAAATAAGCGGCAGCGAGTACTAATGGATTGCGCGCACCATCCGGCGTAGGAACCACCATGATGATTTCACCAACTCCTGCCACTTTTGCTGGAATCGCATTCATCAAGACTGATGATGGATATGCAGCCTTACCGCCTGGAACATAAATACCAACACGATCTAAGGCTGTTACTTTTTGGCCAAGTCGGGTGCCATCAGACTCTTCATACTCCCAAGAGTGGCAGCCCGCCTCAATCTTTTGTCTCTCGTGATAAGCGCGTACTCTTTGCGCTGCAGTATCTAAGGCGTTTTTTTGTTCTGCGGGCAAAGCTTGATAAGCCTGCTCTAAGTCTTTATGAGAAATTTCTAGTTCGGAGACTCTAGCAACATTCAAACGATCAAACTGTTTAGTAAAGCCCAGAACTGCTTCATCCCCTTTGGATTTCACTGCCGCTAGAATCTCTAGCACTGTAGCGTCAATCGCCTCATCATCGCCCATGGGCAAGGAAAGGCTCGACAATAAAACATCTTTAAAGCCTGCCTCTAGGCTATTTAGACGCTTGACTTTAATAGGGGTGGCAGACATGTAAATCGAGCTTACTTGAGTAAGTCAAAAATAGGCTGAAGTTGCGCGCGCTTGCGTTTATAGGAAGCTTGATTAACCACCAAACGAGCACTAATGTCAGCAATTGGTTCTACTTCTACCAAACCATTTGCGCGT
>JABMMT010000056.1 GCA_013205155.1 Betaproteobacteria bacterium
GTAGCTTGCCAAACTTGCGTGATAGTTCAATCCATCCAGCCACCACACCCGGGACAGTGACTGTTTTCCATCCAATCAAATCCATAGCAGCCTTACCTGCAAAATACTCAGGCGTCCAAGCAGCAGGAGCACGTCCTGACGCATTTAAACCATGTAGTTTTTTACCATCCCAAATCAGTGCAAAACCATCACCACCAATACCATTCATGGTGGGCTCTACTACTGTAAGAGTGATCGCAGTAGCCAGTGCAGCATCAACGGCATTGCCACCACTTTGGAGTGCTTCTATGCCAGCTTGAGTTGCTAGTGGTTGTGAACTTGCTACGGAGTTTCTGGCAAGGACTGGAGCACGAACGCCACCAAAGGGAGGGGATATCAACATAGAGTATTTATAAGAGATAAGTAAGAAAAATTCAGTCGTTTAATCGACCTTAATATTGGCAGACTTGACTACTTTCTCCCATTTATCATGTTCTTTATTGGTAATTTCAGCTAGCTGCTCTGAGTTAGCAAATTGTGGATGAATTCCTTGTGTGGCCATACGTGCCTTGAAATCTGGATTAGTCAAAATCTTCCGAATTTCACGCTCTAATTTTGCTACTACAGCTGGCGAAGTATTTTTAGGTACATAGACAGCGAAAAAGTTTTCAACTTCAAATTGTTTCATACCATCTTGGCCAAGGGTTGGGACATTTGGTATCAGAGGTGAGCGCTCTGTAGCAGCAATAGCGATAGGACGTAGCTTGCCACTTTGGACATGGGGCAATGATGCAGTCACACTATCAAACATCATCAAGGTGTTGCCGGCGATTAGATCGGGGAGGGCAAAACTACTTCCTTTATAAGGGATGTGTGTTCCGGTTGCTCCAATACGTTGCATGAACATAGTGGATTCAAGATGAGAGAGGCTGCCATTGCCTTGAGAGGCATAACTAAAGTCTCCCTTTTTAGACTTAATGAAAGTAATCAGTTCTGGTACATTTTTAGCGGGCACATTGGGATTGACGACAATTAAATGTGGCACTGTTCCGATCAGGGCAACTGGTATGAAATCCTTGCGTAAATCAGCAGGAGGATTTTTAAAGAGCGCTTGAGAAATAGCTTGATTTGTGAGGGCACTAATATGAATGGTGTAACCATCGGGCGCTGCTTTTGCAGCAGCACCTAAACCAATCATGCCGCCAGCACCTGGTTTGTTTTCCACTATTACCGATTGACCCAAGGCTTCACTGAGTGGTGCAGTCACGGCGCGGGCAAATACATCAGTAGAGCCGCCAGCAGGAAAAGAGAGCACTGCAACAATCGTTTTTTTAGGCCAATCCGTTTCCGGTGCGCTGAAAGCTAAATTGACCAAGGAGAGAGATAGTAAAGCGCCAGTGATAAATCGATTAACAGAATTCATATGAGCCTCTTGTGATCCTTTGCGGAGATTGCAAAGTAAATGTATAAAAAAATGGTAAGTGTGGCATATCAATAAAAGTACGATAGTATTAAATTTAGCTTCATTAGGCGCTAAAGAACATTAGAATTGATTATGCAGCCTTATCACCATTGGCCTTCATTAAAGAATATTACTCTCGAAGTAAAAAATGGCACTCGTTCAGCTCGCTCACAAGTTGAGCGCGCTTTGAGTTTAGCAAAGCAAGAAACCCTAGATTCTTCCATTTCCCCAACATTTATTTACTTGGATGTTGAAGGTGCGCTGGCAATGGCGGATGCCATTGATGCAAAAATCAAGCGGGGAGAGGATTGTGGAAATTTATGCGGCATTCCCTTTGCCGTAAAAGATAATATTGATTGGCTTGGTTTAGTCACCACAGCTGGAAGTCCCAAGGCATATTCCAAGAAGGCAAGCAAAAATGCTCCCGTTTTGCAGGGATTAATTGATCGTGGCGCCATTCCTATTGGAAAAGCCAATATGAATGAATGGGCTGTAGGATTAACTGGTGAAAATGCCCATTTTGGAAATATCCCTAATCCACATCTAGAGGGCTGTCTCTCAGGTGGTTCATCAAGTGGAAGTGCTAGAGCAGTAGCAATCGGAATAGTGCCGATGGCACTTGGCTCTGATACAGGGGGCTCGATTCGGATGCCCGCTGCCTGGTGCGGAATCGTTGGTCTGAGACCCTCAAGCGAGTCATTCTCTTTGGATGGGGTAGTGCCACGCTCCAGATCTTTAGATGCTGTTGGTCCTCTGGTGAATTCACTAGAGGATTGTGATTACTTCTTAGGTAGCGCTTTTACTCCTAAATCTAGCCCGCTCACACCAGAAAATATCCCCAAATCCATCAAAATTGGGTGGGATCCTCGCCTCTTAGAGGGGATTGAGGCGCCGGTTCGCAAGGTCTTTATCCAATTTATGGACAATGCGCAGGCTAATCCTGCAGTTTCATTTGTAGAGCAGACTTGGCCTAGTTTTGCCGCAGCAACAGACTGCGCCATGACTATCTTGCAAATGGAGTTTTTAAATGATTTCAAGGTGTTGTGTGGGGAAGTTGAGCTATTTACTGAGCATCTAGGTAAGCCCGTGATGAACGAGCTTCGGCATTCTGTATCTCTTGAGCCCGAAGTACTAACAAAGGCATATGAGCAGTTGCTGCAGTTTCGTCAAGGCATGGACAACTTGCTAAGCTCAGTAGATATGCTTGCATTACCCTTAACGCCATGTGGTCCAGTTGAGGCAGCCAAACTCCCTGGGGCGGCTAAGCCCTTGAGAGAACTCAGTCTAGCAATGGGTGCCTCAGGCTTGCCTATTATAGGGATGCCTATTTTCTCAGCAAAACATGGGCTAGGCTTGACTCCACCTAGTTTGGCGGGAGTCCAGTTTGTGGGCCAACAGTTTCAAGAGCACAAACTAATATATATGGTAAAAACTTACTTAGATGCACCAAGTTGAGGCGGTTAGGGTCCAAGTTGAAGCAATTAACTAATGCATTGGGATTGCACCCTTATAGAGTTAGAGTGTGCAGTTAACAGACTGAAATGGTTAGTTTTGTAGTACGTTTTATTACGGAGACAATATGATAAATACATTAAGACGTTCAGTAATTTTGGCAGTAGTTCCTGTAGCTTTGGCATTTAGTGCCGCGATTATTGCCTTGCCAGCGCAGGCTCAGCAGCAAAAGACCTTAAAGTTTATTGCTCAGGCGGATCTGAAACTCTTAGATCCCATAGCGACAACTGCATACATCACTCGTAACCATGGCTATATGGTGTATGACACCTTGTTTGCTATGGATAGCAAGTTCGATATTAAACCGCAGATGGTTGATAAGTTCACCGTCAGCCCTGATAAAAAAACGTATACCTTTACATTACGTGATGGATTGAAGTTCCATGATGGCGCGCCAGTGAAGTCTGCTGACGTCATTGCTTCTATTGACCGTTGGTCAAAACGAGATGGCCTTGGTCAAAAAATGGCTGAGTCTACCGAGTCTTGGTCTGCTACGAATGACAAAACATTTGTTCTTAAGCTCAAAAAGCCATTTGCATTTGTATTGGATGCGCTAGGAAAGCCTTCCTCAAACGTGCCATTCATCATGCCTGAGCGGATTGCAAAGACCGATGCATTTACGAATATCACTGACCCTACAGGTTCAGGTCCGTTCAAGATGGTTAAGGATGAGTGGGTTCCTGGCAGCAAAGTGGTTTATGTAAAGAATACTGACTATGTGCCACGCAAAGAAGCTCCATCTTGGGCCTCTGGTGGTAAGGTTGTAAAAGTGGATCGCGTAGAGTGGCTTTACATCCCTGATGCAGCTACTGCTGCTAATGCTTTAGGCAATGGCGAGGCTGACTGGTGGGAACAGATGCCACCGGATCTCATTCCGCTCCTGGCTAAAAATAGTAGCGTGAAGGTGGAAAACATTGATCCCTTAGGTTCAATGGGGATGATTCGCTTTAATTTCTTACACCCACCATTTAATAATGAAAAAATGCGTCGTGCAGTAGCGATGGTTGTAAATCAACAAGATTACGTACTAGGGATTGCTGGTAGCGCAGATAACGGTAAGCCCTGCGCGTCCTACTTTACTTGTGGCACACCCTTGGCGAGCAATGTTGGCTCATCTTTATTGACCGGTAAGCGTGACTTCGAGGCAGCTAAAGCGCTGATCAAAGAATCTGGTTACAAGGGTGAAAAGATTGTCATTATTTCTGCAGCTGATCAGCCCATTGTTCAGTCTCAGTCACTTTTGACAACTGAGTTGCTGCGTAAATTAGGTTTGAACGTAGAGTTGCAAGCGGGCGATTGGGGTAGCTTAATTACTCGCCGCACTTCTAAAGAGCCAGTTGATAAGGGTGGTTGGTCGATTTTCCATACATGGTTGGTTGGTCCTGACCTTCTTAACCCAGGTGTGAACTTTGCAATTCGTGGCAATGGTGACAAAGCATGGTTTGGTTGGCCATCAGATCCTAAGATAGAGGCATTGCGTGAGGCCTTTTTTGAGGCTCCAAACGCAGGTGCAGCTAAAAAGGCAGCGGAAGCGGTGCAAGGCCGTGCATTTGAGTTCTTGCCTTATGTTCCAACTGCCCAGTTTATTTTGCCAACAGCATACAGAACGAATCTTTCGGGAATCATTGTGGCGCCAATGGCATTTCTTTGGAATGTGGAGAAAAAATAATTTCCTTTTTGTTTAAGTTTGTAGGAGTTATTTTCTGCTTTCATATATAGTCAGGCGTTTAGGCGCAACGATAGTTGTGATGGCTGTCGTTGCGTTCTTCGTTTTTTCACTTCTGTATCTCACGCCTGGCGATCCTGCGGCAGTGATTGCAGGGGATGTTGCCAC
>JABMMT010000057.1 GCA_013205155.1 Betaproteobacteria bacterium
GAGGCAGGGATATGCTACCCACCCATGACCCTGAAATTTTTACTTGCAGGCCCTGGTGTCAAAGCTGCCCCCTTGCCAGAGTTACTTGATGGTGTTGTAACGCCAAAAAGTAATAGAGAATTTAGCCTGACAGATCTGTGGCGAGAGCGCGATGACGTTAATGCAATTAATCGATTTTTAGAGAACACTTCTACTACTTATCTATTCTTAGCCTTCTTTATTCTAGGGCTTGCTTTGGCATTTACGCCATGTGTTTTACCCATGCTGCCAATTTTATCGAGCATTATTTTTGGGTCCCAAGGCGGTAAAACTGTCTCCAAGGCTCGTGCTAGCGCTTTAGCATTTTCTTATGTAATGGGTATGGCCTTGGTATATGCCATGGCTGGTCTTCTGATGGCGGCTCTTGGCGGTAGTGTCCAAAGGGTACTTCAAAGCCCTATTGCTCTGGCTAGCTTTGCCATATTACTGTTAATCCTATCGGGCAGCTTATTCGGACTATATGAGCTGAGATTGCCTCATTCTTGGCATCAGCAGGTAGATAGGCTGGCAGGCCGCCAAAAGGGCGGCAGTGTATTTGGTGCTTTTGCTTTAGGGGGCATCTCTACTTTGGTGGCAAGCCCTTGTATTACAGCCCCCTTGGCTGGGGTTTTAGCCTTTATTGCTCAAACAGGTTCTATGAGTTTAGGCGCAGGCCTTCTCTTTGTAATGGCATTAGGGATGGGTTTGCCGCTACTCTTTATTGCAATTGAGGCAAGGATTCTGATTCCCTCTAGCGGTATCTGGATGATTTGGTTACAACGTACCTTGGGGGTTTTATTGGTAGCCACCGCCGCTTGGATCGCATCACCCTTGTTACAAAAAAATGATATTGCTGGCTCTTTAAAAATAGTGAATGGTCAGCGCGTGCATCAAGTAGGCGACTTGTCTTTTATATTGACTCAATCGATAGCACAACTTGAAGTAGAGCTAAGCAAAGCAAAAGAAGCAAATAAATTCGTGCTCTTAGATTTTTATGCAGACTGGTGCATCAGTTGTAAGGAAATGGAAATCAATACCTTTGCCAATGCTGAGGTTAGTCAGGAGCTTAAGCAATTTACATTACTTCAGGTTGACGTGACCAAAAACAGCGCTGAGAATCAAGCCTTATTAAAACGTTTTGGCTTATATGGCCCACCCGGAATTTTGATTTTTAATCTAGATTCACAAGAGCAACAAAACCTACGTGTGGTTGGTTATATGCCTCCGCAACGTTTTATTGAACGCTTAAAGCAAGTAAATAAGTAAGCTAAGAATCGTTATTTAGTTGCTTTAATTAAGCGCGCCGCTTCAAGTGCAAAGTAGGTGAGAACACCATTTGCGCCGGCGCGTTTAAAAGCGACGAGCGACTCCATCATCACAGCATCATGATCAAGCCAACCATTTTGGGCTGCTGCCTTAAGCATGGCATATTCACCGCTCACTTGATAGGCATAAGTCGGGAAATTGAACTCTTCTTTCACGCGCCGAACAACATCTAAGTAAGGCATTCCAGGCTTGACCATCACCATATCTGCACCCTCATTAATATCTAGGGCAACCTCCCGTAAAGCCTCGTCGGTATTGGCGAAATCCATTTGGTAGGTTTTTTTATCAGCTTTACCAAGGTTCTTGGCAGAACCTACTGCATCTCTAAATGGGCCATAGAATGCTGATGCATATTTAGCTGAATATGCCATGATGCGGGTATGAATTAAATTCTTTTGTTCTAGTGCAGCACGAATTTTTCCGATACGACCATCCATCATGTCTGATGGCGCAACAATGTCTACACCAGCTTGGGCTTGAGCAATGGCTTGTTGTACCAAGATGAGAGTGGTCTCATCATTCAAAATACGACCTTGTTCATCTAAGATGCCATCTTGGCCATGACTTGTATATGGATCAAGCGCCACATCAGTCATGATGCCTAAGTTAGGGAATCGTTTTTTAAGTTCTCGAACAGCAGTTGGGATTAATCCATTTGGATTAAAGGCTTCTTTGCCGTCGGGAGCTTTTAATGAGGCATCAATCACCGGAAAAAGTGCTAGGACCGGAATACCGAGATCAACACATTCTTGGGCAACGGGAAAAAGTAAATCCAAGGAAACGCGATTGATACCAGGCATAGAAACTACCGCTTCGGATTTACCTTGACCTTCAAGCAAAAAAACGGGATAGATCAAATCATTTACAGAAAGATCATTCTCTTGCATGAGGCGGCGTGACCAATCATGCCTTCGCATACGACGAGGACGATGTTCTGGGAAATGTATTACAGAATTAGTTGGTGATTTCATCTTGATGGGTCTCTGCTTCAAATAACCATTTAATTACTAAATCATCAGCCTCTTCAAGGCCGATACGTTTAGTGCTTGAGAATAATTGTGCCGTAAGTTGCTGAGAATCTCCGGAGCCACCCGGTAAAGCTGGGTCATATTGCTGAAGTTGCTTTCTGACGGCCTCTAGGACGTGTTTACACTCGCTTTTATTGAGTTTGTCACACTTGCTTAACAAAATATGAATGGGCTTGCCAGTGGGCACAAACCACTGAATCATTTGTTCATCTAAATCCGTAATGCCGCGCCTAGCATCAACAATTAGGACCATCCCAACTAATTGCTCACGCTCTTGTAAATAATCGCTTAGAAGAGCATTCCAGTGATATTTAGTTTCATGCTTGACGGCAGCATAGCCATAGCCTGGTAAGTCCACCAAATGGGCTAGAAGATCATCCTTAGAGAAAAGGCCAAAATAATTGATGTGTTGAGTGCGACCGGGCGTTTTACTGGCAAAAGCAAGCCGTTTTTGGTTGCAAAGGACATTGATGGCGCTAGATTTCCCAGCATTTGAGCGACCAGCAAAAGCCACTTCACGTAGGGGGGTGGCAGGCAAGCAATGGGTGTCATTGACTGTAGTCGCAAATCGGGCTTGAAAGAGTTTAGACATGTCCAGAAGCTATTGTAAAATTACGCAAAATCATAAAATATTTCATAATGTTGGGTAAAAGGTTGTAAATGTAGGGCCCAAACACTTTTAGAAATTTTTGCCAAGGTAAACATAATGCTTCAAACCCCTCAAATCTCCAAATTAACTCGCTTGCGTGCTAGTTTTGCAGCCCTCACTATTTGTGCCCTAACTAGTATTTCTGGTCTTGCGATTGCGGCCGATCCTGCTCCTGCAGCTCCTATGGCCGATGCTAAGGCTGTGGTTCCAGGTAAGCCAAAGGTTGATGCGGCTGTTGGTGAGACCTTATATTCAGCTGGCGATGCAACGCGGGGCGTAGTGGCCTGTATTACCTGCCATGGTCCAAAAGGCCAAAGTGCGGTAGGTTCGTGGCCTAAGTTGTCTGCTCAACATGCTGCCTATACCGCTAAACAATTAAGAAATTATAAAGATGGCACACGTGCTAATGCAGTCATGATGGGTATGGCTGCTGCTTTGACTGAACAAGATATGAACAATATTGCAGCTTTCTTGGTCAAGCAAGAGCCATCATTAGGCGTTGCCCAAAGTAAAGATACGATCGCATTGGGTCAGAGCATCTATCGTGGTGGTATTGCCGCTAAGGGTGTTCCAGCTTGTGCTGGTTGTCATAGTCCAACGGGTGTTGGTATTCCATCTCAGTACCCACGTTTAGGCGGTCAATGGGCTGAATACTCTAACGCTCAGTTGTTGGCTTTCCGTGAGGGTACTCGTAAAAATAGCAGCCAAATGACTACGATTTCTAGCAAGCTTTCTGATCAAGAAATGAAAGCGGTTTCGGATTACATCGCTGGTTTACGTTAATCATATTTGTCCAATAAAAACAGTAGAGATTATTTTGGCAAAACGATTTCGCTTGAAAATAAGTCTTGCGTATATTCGCGTTTGCGAATGACGTAAACATTTTTTCCATCCACCATAATCTCAGCAGGCTTTGGGCGCGTGTTGTAGTTAGATGCCATTACAAAACCGTATGCTCCAGCAGAAAGAATGGCCAAGATGTCCCCTTCTTCAACAGCAAGAGAGCGATCTCTACCAAGCCAGTCTCCAGACTCGCATACCGGACCAACCACATCGTAAGTCCTTGCTTTAGTCGATTTAGTTTTTACAGGTACGATGCCGTGATGGGCCTCATATAAGGCGGGGCGCAGGAGCTCAGTCATGGCGGCATCAACAATACAAAAGTTCTTTTCAGCGCCCGGCTTAAGGTATTCCACTTTTGTTAGTAGTACACCAGCATTGCCTACGAGGGACCTTCCTGGTTCCAAAACAATATCAAGATGTCCAAAGCCTCTGTCAGCTACTCGATTTAAGAGTGTGTTGGTGAACTCCGTAATATCGGGTGGCATTTCATCGCTATAAGCAATGCCTAGACCGCCTCCCAAATCAAGATGGTGAATCACAATACCTTCTTTTTTCAGGCTTTCTACTAGATCTAAAACTTTATCGAGTGCATCCAAATAAGGAGCAGTTGTGGTGATTTGCGAACCGATGTGACAATCAATTCCAACAACATCAATTTGCGAAAGTTGTGCAGCCTCACGATAGGTCTTTAGCACCTCGTGATACGCAATACCAAATTTATTTCCTTTAAGCCCAGTGGATATGTAGGGATGCGTTTGTGCGTCAACATCGGGATTCACGCGCAAGGAAATCGGCGCACGGCAATTGAGTTTGCTAGCCACACGATTAATTTGATGAAGCTCAGCAATAGACTCCACATTAATACATTTCAC
>JABMMT010000058.1 GCA_013205155.1 Betaproteobacteria bacterium
AGACAAGGTTTATCTTCAAAGTGAGGTGCTCCTAATAAATTACCACCTAAGTCATATGTCCAGCGATGGAGTGGGCACACAATATTGTTGGTGATGCCACTTCCATTGAGCATGAGTGCTTGGCGATGACGGCAAACATTAGAAAGCAGCTCAACACCGGATTCATTGCGAACAAGAATGCGCCCCTCATTTTCTGAGGTCAAGGTTTGATAGGAGCCCATTTCTGGCACCATGAGTTCGTGGCCGACATAGCCAGGCCCCTGCTTGAAAAGCAGTTCAATTTCTTGCTGATATAGATCAGCGTCAAAATATGCCGAAACCGGCAGTTCTAGATTGGACGGCGCAAGCTGCTGCGCGGTAGCCAGATTAGTCATTCTCCCCACCCCCGAAAACGTCAGCCGAAGCTAAGCGGAATAACCAATCCAACCATCGACGGATCGATATTGGAAAGGAAGGGAAAGATTATACCCATTTGGATGTCGTCTACCTTTAATATATAGGGTAAACCGTGTGGGAAATACCAAGGAAATCGCATATGCCAGCTAAAAAGTCTGAAAACCAAAAACCAGGTCTTGAGGTTCAGATTGATCCTGATTTGCGTTACGAGCAAGCAGTTAAAGAGCTAGAAAAGCTCATTTCTGACATGGAGTCTGGAAAATTTTCTTTGGAAGAGACACTCCTTGCCTACCAACGTGGCGCAGCTTTGTTAAAACATTGCCAAGGGGTACTTGCGCAAGTTGAGCAACAAGTGAGAGTTTTTGAAGCTTAATGAATTCAGTTGATCAATTTCAGGAGTGGGTCGCTTCCCACTCTAAGCGTACTGAAGCAGCTTTAGATAGGCTACTCGATTCTGCACAAATTAATCCAATACGTTTACATGAGGCGATGCGTTATGCAGCTCAAGGCGGTGGAAAACGTATTCGTCCTTTACTGGTTTATGCCGCTGGTCAATTAGGTGATACAGAAAATAAGCAAAAAGAAACTGCCCTAGATGCTGCTGCGGTTGCTATCGAGTGTATACATGCCTATTCATTAGTACACGATGATTTACCTTGTATGGATGATGATGATTTACGTCGTGGTCGTCCCACTGTTCATAAAGCATTTGATGAAGCTACTGCTCTCTTGGTCGGAGACGCCCTTCAGACGCGCGCCTTTGAAATCTTAGCGAATGCGCAGTGTGGTGTGGATATCCGCCTGTTGATGATTAGTGCATTGGCTGCTGCATCAGGCTCACGCGGTATGGCTGGTGGCCAGGCAATCGATTTGGAAAGTGTCGGTAAAAAACTGGATTTAGCTGGTTTGAAACAAATGCATGCAATGAAGACTGGTGCATTGCTGTCATGCGCCGTCGAGTTAGGCGGTATTGCTGCTGGGCTTAATCCAATACAAATGGGGCATCTTCAAGATTACTCTCAAGCCTTGGGTTTAGCATTTCAGATCGTTGATGACGTATTGGATGCAACAGCGGATAGTCAAACCCTTGGAAAAACAGCGGGAAAAGACGCTATCAATGACAAGCCGACCTATGTGACCTTGATGGGTTTAGACTATGCACATAAAACAGCTCAAGAATTGCAAGAAACTGCCATTAAAAGCCTAGATAGCTTTGGTAGTCATGCTCAAGCCCTAAAAGATTTAGCCTTTTTAGTTGTGAATAGAGGTAAGTAAGTAGATATTGATTTAATGAAATGACTTTAACTTCCATCAACTCCCCTGCTGATTTAAGAAAACTCTCTCGTGAAGAGCTTCCTACTCTGGCGGATGAGTTGCGTCAATTTGTTTTGGATTCTGTATCCAAAACGGGGGGTCATCTCTCCTCTAATTTAGGTACTGTGGAGTTGGCCATTGCTCTGCATTACGTCTTTGATACTCCTGACGATCGTATTGTGTGGGATGTAGGCCACCAAAGTTATCCCCATAAAATTTTGACGGGACGACGCGAACGCATGAGTACTTTGCGTCAGTTCCAAGGTATCTCTGGTTTTCCGCACCGAGCTGAAAGTGAATTTGATGCTTTCGGCACAGGGCATTCATCTACCAGTATTTCTGCTGCAATGGGAATGGCGCTTGCATTTCAAACTAAGGGTGAACGCCACGTTGCAGTAGCTGTGATGGGTGATAGCGCGATGACTGGTGGCATGGCATTTGAAGCGATGAACAATGCTGGCGTTTATGACGATATACCCCTAGTGGTGATTTTGAATGACAACGATATGTCAATTTCTCCTGCGGTGGGTGCGCTCAATCGTCATCTTGCAAGACTACTGAGTGGCAATATTTATTCGGCCACCAAAAAAGGCATTGATAGTGTTTTATCGATAGCGCCCCCTTTACGTGAATTTGCTAAACGCCTTGAAGATCACGCTAAGGGCATGGTCTCACCCTCAACGATTTTTCAAGAGTTTGGCTTTAACTACTTTGGGCCGATTGATGGGCATGATTTAGACGCCCTGATACCGATGCTACAAAACGTCCGCCGCTTAGCCCTTGAAGGTAACGGCCCACAGTTCTTACATGTGGTCACGCGCAAAGGTCAAGGCTATGAGTTAGCTGAAGCAGACCCGGTTCTCTACCACGGCCCTAGTAAGTTCAACCCCGAAGAGGGCGTTAAAAAACCTGCTGCTAGCAAGAAAACCTTTACGCAAGTATTTGGTGAGTGGCTATGCGATATGGCACATGCTGACCCCTTGTTGATTGGCATTACGCCGGCAATGCGTGAAGGTTCAGGCTTAGTAGATTTTGAGAAGCAATTTCCGAAGCGCTATTACGACGTTGGTATTGCTGAGCAACATGCTGTCACTTTTGCTGCTGGTATGGCATGCGAAGGAATGAAGCCAGTAGTAGCGATTTATTCTACTTTTTTACAGCGTGCTTACGATCAATTAATTCATGATGTCGCCATCCAAGACTTGCCAGTACTTTTTGCATTAGATCGAGCTGGACTTGTGGGTGCGGATGGTGCAACACATGCAGGCGCCTATGACATTCCATTCTTACGCTGCATTCCGAATATGTTGGTCATGACGCCTGCAGATGAAGCAGAATGTCGCGACTTGCTCACCACTGCCTATCATCAAGCACATCCTAGCGCAGTCCGCTATCCACGGGGCGCAGGGGTTGGCACAATTCCTTCGACAGAATTACGGACCTTGCCATTAGGTAAGGGCGAGATTCGTCGTAAATCAAATGCAGATTCTGGAAATCGAGTTGCTATCTTAGCTTTTGGAACTTTGCTTTATACGGCCCTAGAAGTTGCAGAGGGTATTGATGCGACTGTGGCGAATATGCGGTTTGTAAAGCCATTAGATGTCGATCTCATTCAATCCTTAGCTGCAGATCATGATTATTTGGTGACGATTGAAGATGGCGCAATTGCTGGCGGTGCTGGAAGCGCTTGCTTGGAAGCGCTCTCTCAATTAGGAATAAATAAACCCCTCTTGCAGTTAGGTTTACCTGACCAGTTCATTGAACATGGCGACTATAACTTGCTCATGACCAAGTGTGGCCTTGATGTAGGGGGTGTTTCCAATTCCATCAAACAACGTTTTCCAGCGCTATTAGCGATAAATTCTGCATTTGTAGGCAAATAAGCGCGTTTTGCTTGAAAATAGATCTATGAATGATATGAACCCCGCCTTTCTGAAAGCCAGCGCAATGCCTGACGTGCAATCCACTGTGGATGAGCGCGCATTGCCAATTGAGAGGGTTGGTATCCGCGGCGTGCGTCACCCCCTCATCATTCGGAGTCAGACTGGCGACTTCCCATCAGTAGGTCAGTTTGAGATGGATGTCGCATTACCAGCCCATGTGAAGGGCACTCATATGTCACGTTTTATGGCGCTCTTACAAAAGCAAGATAAGCCTGTTGACAGCACAACTGTGGTTCGAATGGTTAGTGCAATGCTGCCATTGTTAGATGCCAAAGAAGGTCATGTGCAGTTTGCTTATACACACTTCGTCAAAAAAGCAGCACCAGTATCTGGTGTCGAGAGTTTGATGGATTACGAAGTCACTTGGATGGCAACTGCAAAACAAAATACTGCGGGCAAGCTTGATATTGAATTAGGTTTGCGTGCTCAAGTGCCAGTCATGAGTTTGTGCCCTTGCTCTAAAGAAATCTCAGAATTTGGTGCTCATAATCAACGCTCACATGTCACTATGACTGTAGTACTCGATTCAGATGCAGAAATGACTGTAGAAGATTTAGTTGATATTGCAGAGAGCGAAGCATCTAGCGAGTTATGGGGATTATTAAAGCGCCCTGATGAAAAATGGGTTACTGAACATTCCTACAGCAATCCCAAGTTTGTAGAAGACTTAGTGCGTGATGTCGCTGGGCAACTGAAAGCAGATGAGCGAATTCGCTCTTTAGTGGTTGAAGCAGAGAACTTTGAGTCCATCCATAACCACAGTGCGTTTGCCCGTATTAGCCTAGTTAAATAAGGGCAGCGGCCCAACTACCTTAAATGATGACTTGCCAAATCCCAGCGGGGTTTGATATCAAAGGCTCCTGATCTTGTGGAGTTATTATTTTCAGCGAGCATCCTGAGCGCTCCGGCAAAGGCGATCATGACACCATTGTCGGTACACAGTTCTAGAGGGGGGTAATGGACTGCAAAACCATTCTTTTTTGACAGCTCATTTAATGCTGTACGGAGCTGTACATTAGCGCCTACTCCACCAGCTAAAACCAAATGTTTGCATCCAGTTTCTTTAAGCGCTTTTGCAGCTTTACTCATGAGGACTGCCACAACCGAGTCTACAAAGCTTCTGGCCAGATCAGCATGAAATTGCGCTACCTCAGTAGCATCCACAATCTTTTTTTCATTGAATTTTTTCACTTGATTCAGAACTGCTGTCTTTAATCCAGAAAAAGAAAAATCTAAGTCGCCAGAATGCAGCATTGGTTTTGGCAGATCAAAAATTCCAACACGCCCTCTTTCTGCTAACTTTGAAATCGCTGCGCCACCCGGGTAATCCAATCCCAAAAGCTTGGCTGTTTTATCAAATGCCTCGCCTGCAGCATCATCTAAGGTTTCGCCTAAAAGTTCATATTGACCAATGCCAGAGACTTTCATGAGTTGGGTATGCCCACCAGAAACCAAGAGGGCGATGAAAGGAAATTGTGGCGCTGTTTCACCTAACAAAGGGGAAAGTAGATGCCCCTCTAAGTGGTGTATCCCAATTGATGGCACTTGAAGACCTTGAGCCAGGGCTTTGGCAAAGGCACTTCCAACCAGTAGGGCGCCTGCCAATCCTGGTCCTTGGGTAAAGGCTACGGCGTCAATATTGGTCAATTTCAGGCCAGATTGGGTCAAAGATTGTTCCAAAAGGGGTAAGACTCGGCGAATATGGTCTCGTGAGGCGAGCTCAGGTACAACACCCCCATAATCTCGGTGCATGGCGATTTGGGAGTGCAAACCCTGGCCTAGAATGCCTAAATATGCAGGTTTGCTCTCCTCCCAGGGGGTGGTGTTGTATAAAGCGACCCCGGTCTCATCGCAAGAAGTTTCTATGCCTAAAACAATCATTTTTGTACTTGGTCGTGCTAGAATCGCAATTCAGTTAATTTTTCGATATTTTTCGAGCATATACGAGTTAAACCAGTATGACTACAGTCCGCCTCCGCGAAAACGAACCATTTGAAGTGGCATTGCGCCGTTTCAAGCGCACCATTGAAAAAAATGGTCTTTTGACAGACTTGCGTGCCCGCGAGTTTTACGAGAAGCCAACGGCTGAGCGTAAGCGTAAAAAGGCCGCCGCTGCTAAACGCCATTACAAGCGTATTCGCAGCCAAATGTTGCCTAAGAAGCTTTACTAATAGAATTTAGAAGCTCTCTTCACCGAGTAGCTTTGAAGCCCGCTGACGGTGAAACGCAGCGGGTTTTTGCTTTTTAATCGCTAGAAATCACTCAACATTGAATACATCAGGAACTTAGTCATGACTCTAAAAGATCAAATCACTGAAGATATGAAATCTGCCATGCGTGCAAAAGAAACTGCACGTTTAAGTGCTATTCGTCTTTTGCTGGCAGCTATTAAGCAGCGCGAAGTCGATGAACGCATTGTGGTCGATGATGCCGGCGTGATAGCGATCGTTGAAAAAATGATGAAGCAGCGTAAAGATTCCATCTCTCAGTTTGAAAAAGCAGGGCGTGAGGATTTGGTTGCGATTGAAGTAGGCGAGATGGCTATTCTGCAAGGGTACTTACCAGCACAGTTATCAGATGCTGAGGTTGCAGCGGCAGTAGCTGCAGCGGTAGCGGCTACTGGTGCGAGTGGTCCTCAGGATATGGGTAAGGTGATTGGCGCCCTCAAAGCTCAGTTAGCTGGCAAGGCAGATATGGGTAAGGTTTCTGGTCTAGTAAAAGCCATACTCGCAAAATAAGAGAACTCACCTCATACTCTTAGCCTTATGGCACTCATTCCACAATCTTTCATTGCCGATTTACTCAATCGGGTAGACATCGTTGATGTGGTTGGGCAACACGTAAAACTAAAAAAAGCGGGCGCCAACTATCAAGGTTTATGCCCGTTTCATTCTGAGAAATCACCCTCATTTTCTGTATCACCCACGAAACAGTTTTATCACTGCTTTGGTTGCGGGGCGCATGGTTCGGCGATTAGTTTTCTGATGGAATACTCCGGGCTAGGGTATGTCGATGCGATCGAAGACCTTGCCCGCTCTGCAGGCCTTGATGTACCCCGTGAGGAACGCACTGCAAATGATGTTGCTCGTCAGCAGCAGGCTATGGCTTTAAGTGAAGTCATGAGTGCCGCCGCAGATTGGTATCGCCAACAACTCAAAGGAAATACTCGGGCAGTCGAGTACCTCAAGGGTAGAGGCTTAACTGGAGAAATCGCTAAGCGCTATGCCCTTGGTTACACCCCTGATGGTTGGCAGGGCTTAGAAGCAGTCTTTGGAAGTTATACCAATGATGAGATAGCTAAAACGTTGCTCGAAGGCGGTCTATTGATTCAGGGAGAGCAGACTGACAATAGTCAGCCAGTGAAGCGTTACGATCGTTTTCGCGATCGCATTATGTTTCCTATCCGGAACCCTAAAGGTCAAACCATTGGCTTTGGTGGACGCATCCTCGATCAAGGCGAACCTAAGTATTTAAATTCTCCAGAGACGCCCTTGTTCTCAAAAGGGAATACCTTGTATGGATTATTTGAGGCAAGACAAGCCATTCGTGCGCAAGAGTATGTTTTGGTTTGCGAAGGTTATATGGATGTAGTGGCGCTTGCACAACTGGGCTTTCCAAATGCGGTAGCAACCTTAGGAACTGCGTGCACTGCAAATCATGTCCGTATGCTTTTAAGACAAACAGACAAAGTCATTTTTTCTTTTGATGGTGACTCTGCTGGTCAGCGTGCTGCACAAAGGGCACTCGAGGCTTGTTTACCGTTGATGTCTGACGATAAAGAGATTCGTTTCTTATTTTTACCCAGTGAGCATGATCCAGATAGTTATGTGCGGGCCTATGGCGCTCCTGCATTTGAAAAAGTCATCAAAGAAGCAATGTCTATATCTAGTTTCTTTTTTAAGATCGTTAGCGAAGCTCATGAATTAACAACGCCTGAAGGTAGGGCTCATACTCATCACGCTGCTAAGCCTTTACTGTTATCAATGCCGCCGATCGCGCTTCGTACTCAGATATTGCGAGAGTTAGCGATTCGGACAAATACGACTCCTGCTGAGCTTGAAGCTTTTTGTGGCTTGACAGTCGCACCTGCACAAGTAAGGCAATCGACTTATCAAGCTGCACAAACCCGGACGCAAAATCCATATTCCAATATGGGTAACAGACAAGGTGCGCCTTGGCAGGCTTCTAAGGGATCAGCAAAACGAGTTGCTACTCACAATATTGAGCCACCTAAGGCACCTACTGATTTAGCTGAGCAAATGTTGCGCGTACTGGTTCAATTTCCTCACTTAGGGAAGGCGATGGATAGCAATCAACGTGGGTTGGCTTTAAAAGCAGCAGAGCAAAGATCAGCCAAGGCCCTTGATTTAATGAAAGACCTATTAGCGCAATGCGATCAGGTTGAACTCATTGCTGGTGAGGATGGCAAGCCTGGTGTTGTGGGGGCGGGTGCATTTGCGATGTTCCAAGATCAGCTATCTCACAGTGAAATGGCGCCGCTCTATGAAGTTCTCAGAAAGCGGGTGATGGATTCTGATTTGGAATTAGATGGGGCAGTTGCAGACTTAGAAGGTGCCTTCAAAAAACTTGAATTAATCCACCTCAAACAAGAAATGACCGAAATAGCCCAAAAAATCGCTGGAAATGCCGCCGATGAGCAAGATCGCGCACGATATCGTGAATTGGGCGAAAAACTGAAATTCTCCTAAGAATTTTCTGATTTACCCCTAGAAATTTACTTAAATTACCCCATATTTTTAAGAAGATAGAGGGAAAAAAAGTCGTAATCGACTATAATCCTATGTTCCCAAGAAAAAACCGATTTAATTCAGCCACTTGCGCTGTATTGTGATGAAATTTTGGGCAAGTGAACAACGGGACTGTCATTAATCAGTCGATATCAACAACAGTAATGTGAGTA
>JABMMT010000059.1 GCA_013205155.1 Betaproteobacteria bacterium
TCGAGATGCCAACCAAAAGGGGCGATCCGTTTAGCTAAGGTAGCGAGATTTTCAATGGGTAGGCCAGCACTTTTATCCGCAAGATCGACAATATTGCAGCGAAGCCCACGCACTCCAGCAAGATGCAGATTCTCAAGTTCTGAATCGCGGGTATTGTCAGCAATAACGGCGACACCCCGAAATTTTTGAGAATCGCTTTTGAGCGCAGCTAACATCGCACGGTTATCACTACCGTACACACTGGGCTGTATTAGTACTGCACGATCTACACCTAATCGATTCAGAAGATCCTTGTAATTTTCTAGTGTGGCATCAGGTGGTGTGTAGATGCGTTCATCTGCATAGGGAAAGCGAGTTGCTGGACCACAGACGTGTGCATGACAATCGACAGCCCCGTTCGGAAATTGGATCTTAGGTGAACGAATTTCCGAATCGGGTGCTTGACATAGAGGTGCGCAATGACTACTGAGGTTCAATCGCTGCTTCTTTAGCAATCTTTTGATACTTCGTTATTTCTTCACGAACAAACTTGCTAAATTCAGCTAGGCTCATTGGCGTTGCTTTAATACCTTTAGTTTCATAAGCGGTTTTCACTTCGGGATCTAGCATAGATTGATTGACGCTCTGATTAATCTTAGCCACGATAGCGGGAGGCGTTCCAGCGGGTGCCCATACACCAAACCACAAGCCAATATCAAAATTGGGATAGCCTTGCTCAGCAATACTAGGAATATCAGGCACTGCAGCATTACGAGTTTTACTACTCACACCTAGGGCGCGAGCTTTGCCGCCTTTTAGTTGTCCAATCGCTGTATCTAGTGGCGCCATATAAAAAGCTGTGCGTCCTGCTATGGTGTCTTGAATCGCTTCAGGCGAACCTTTATACGGAACATGAATCAACTTAATACCCATCAGTTGATTGAAATACTCCGCTGCCAGATGGGTGGAACTGCCAACACCAGCAGAGGCAAAGGTGATCTCTCCAGGTTTGGCTTTAGCGGCGGCCACTAAGTCACGAATGCTTTTATATGGACCATCTGCTGCAGTGATCATCACATAAGGTGTCTGCCCAAGAATAGCAACATCGATCAAACTTTTTAATGGATCGTAAGGTAGCTTCTTGTAAATAGCGGGGTTAGCTGCATAAGACGCTGATTGCACTAGTAGGGTATAGCCATCAGGTTCAGAGTTGACGACTACGCCTGTACCAATCAAACCTCCTGCTCCAGGGCGATTTTCAATAATGACAGATTGCTTCCAAGTTTCATTAAGGCTTTTGGCTACCACTCGTCCAGCAATATCAGCGCCAGAGCCTGGAGTGAGGGGAACCACCATTTTGACGGTTCGGTCAGGATAATTTTGTCCTGGGTTTTGAGCATGGCTGACATTCATAGTCAAGGCGAACCCTAGGCTGAGGGTCATATTGAGGATGATTTGGGCAAACTGCCTTGGGTGCTTGGTGATATACATCTTGTCTCCTTCAGTATTTATATAGTTTCGTTAGATAATCTACCATGCTCTTAAGATTACATAAATAGCAATATACATAGATATAAAGAAAGCGGAGATAAATGACCCAGAATGCAAAAACCAACACAGTTCAGATCAATGGACTCGAGGTAGCCTATAGATTTGATGGGCCCGAAAATGGCCATGTCGTTTTAATGGCCAATAGTTTGATGTCAAGCCACGCGATGTGGGACTGGAATGTGCCCGCTTTGGCAGACCGTTATCGAGTATTGCGTTACGACAAACGAGGTCACGGCGGTACCCAAACAACCCCAGGAACTTATTCCATTGCACAGTTAGCGGATGATGCAGTTGGCTTGTTAGACGCACTCCAGATCAAGAAGGTCCATTTTGTTGGTTTATCCATTGGTGGCATGATTGGTCAGCAAATTGGCGCACGCTATCCGGAGCGTGTGTATTCCTTATCCCTATGTGATACCGCCAGTGAAATGCCTCCCCGTAGCTTATGGGAAGATCGTTTTGCAACAGCGCGTAAAGAAGGTCTTGCTGGATTGGTAGATGGAACCATTAAACGCTGGTTTACTGATCCTTTTGTAAAACGTGCTCCACAAGATATTGAGAAAGTGCGTCAGATGATCTTGGAAACAGGTGTTGATGGCTATATTGGATGCGGTAGTGCAGTTCGAGACATGGCGCAAACCACCATGCTGCTCAAGATCAAGACACCTACATTAATTTTGACTGGCCGCCAAGACCCAGCGTGTACAGTAGAGCAGTCTATCGTACTCAATCGCATGATTGAAGGATCAAAGTTCGTCATCATCGAAGAAGCTGCGCATTTATCGAATATTGAACAGCCAGCAGTTTTCAATCAAACCATTCGTGATTTTATTGATTCAGTAGATGACGCTCTCTAGCAGTAGAAGTAATTTTTGCAGTACCTCATGAAGTACCTTATTAGGAGAATGGAATGGCTGATCCAACAATTGATCAAGTAAAGCAAATGCGTACCGCAGTATTAGGCGCTGCAGCAAAGGTGCCGGGCGCTTTAATTGGTCTGGGAATTTTATTCATCGTGCTTGGCATGATTGGCGTCGCAGGCCAGACCCTATTTTCATTTGTGTCTATTAACGTATTGGGCGCTTTCTTAATCGTAGGCGGCATATTACAAGGTATTCACGCCTTGAAGTCTCTTGGCTGGAAAAGTGTTGGTATTCAAGCAATCCTCGCTATCTTGTATATCGCAGCTGGCTTGTATACCTGGGCATTTCCGATCCCAGCACTCGAAGTGATTACTCTGTGGTTAGCAGCGATCTTTTTTGTTACGGGTTTTCTGCGCCTAGTGTCTGCATTTCAACATCGCGTTTTTGGTGAATGGTTTTGGTTGGTGCTTTCATCGGCAATTTCCATCTTGCTAGGCGTAATGATTATGAATAGCTTCCCATCCTCCAGTTTGTGGTTGCCTGGATTGCTAATAGCAGTTGAGTTGCTATTGCAAGGTTGGTCAATGCTTTTCTTGGGATTAGCTGCTCGCTCACTTACCAAATAATCAGCATTTCTATCAATAGACTCGAAGAGCAACAGCCATGACAATGAAAAAAACAGATCTTTATAAAAATCAAGGATTGGCTGTTGCTAGTCGTATCAAGAATGCTGCCAAAGCGCCAAAACCAGGCAGCGCTGAAGATAAGGTCTTAAGTAAAAAAGAGTTGGCCCAGGCCAACCCATTATTAGCATCCTTGATTGGCAAATCTAAACCGAAGTCTCAATAAATTTAGCTGCATCTATATCTATGCGTCATCAGCCAATTTTCTTAATTGATTTTCTGAAGATTATTGCGGCTCTTTTAATTATTCTTCATCATTTGTCGAGCTACGGACAAATTGCAGAAGATGCACGTAGTTTTTTACCTGGACTAATGACTTGGCTGTTTGAGTATGGTCGTTATGCAGTCCAAATATTTTTGGTCATGGCAGGTTATTTGGCAGCTCAATCACTGAGTCGCTTTGCCACCATCAAATTTAGTGCGCAAGGTCTACTGAAGGTGATTCTGAATCGCTATCTTCGTCTCTTTGGCCCTTTTACAGCAGCATTAATTTTCACCATCGTCTGTGCGTATATTGCACGGCATTGGGTGAATGATGAATTCGTCGGTGAAACAGAGACTTTGGGTCAATTTTTAGCCCATCTCTTTTTTATCCAAGGCATCTTGGGATTGGATTCTATTTCTGCAGGTGCTTGGTATATCGCCATCGATTGGCAGCTGTACTCTGTATTGGCTATTTTGTTAATTTCCTTTCCGAGTTATCAGGCAGTCATTTGGGTGATCAGCATTTTGGCAGTGAGTTCCTTATTATTTTTTAATCGCTCTGGGACTTATGAGGCCTACTTTATTTACTTTATTGGATCCTACAGCCTAGGTGTCTTGGCCTACTTAGCCAAAAGCTTTGAAAATCAGAATGTCAATCGATTAGCTAAGACTGCCTTGATAGTGATTGGATTGATCATTGCCATTTCTTCTTTACAGCAGCTTTGGCTGAGAAACTTTTTAGCTTGGTTTGTGGCGATAGCGTTATTGCTATGGGGAAATCACCCCTATCCTTCGATTGCAAATGGCAAATCATTTTTACTGAAAGCAATTACTTGGGGAAGCCTGCGCTCCTACTGCGCATTTCTGATTCACTTTGCATTTATTTTGCTGGCCAATACCTTGTATATCGCAACAGGAATGCATACTCATGAGAGTGGATTATTGGCGCTCTCGCTGATGTTCAGTGTGCTGCTTTTCAGTACAGTTGCCGCCAATTATTTATATCGATGGGTCGAGCTACCATTGCTCAGACTCCAGGTTTAAAGCCCCATCTCTTTTAAAACGCGGAAAATTTCTCGATAGGCTTTGGGAGGTTTGTCCTGCTCTTTTTCTCTGCGAGCATTACGAATCAGAGTACGCATATTCTGAATATCCATATCAGGATATTGTTCAATCATTTTGGTAAATGCTTCATCATTTGAAACTAATCGATCACGATAGCTTTCTAAAAAATGGAGCTTAGCCGTTTCGGCTTTACTGACCCCCTGAATCGCATCCAATCGCTTTTGAATAACATCAAGCTCTTCATCGTCTAAGAAGCGCATCAACTTACCAAGATATTGCTTGTGACGGCGAATGGCTTCAAAACTTTTGATTTTATTAGTCTCTGCAATCGCCGCTTTAATTGCCTCATCTAGCGGAATCGTCTTCAGTGCATCACTACTGAGCGCAGCCAATACTTCGGCCAATTTCTGGCGTTCTGTCATTTGGCGCTTTAACTCTGATTTACTTGGACCTTCATCTGGCTCGGCTAGCTTAGGAGTCCTATTTTTTTCATTGATGTGCATGGCCTTATTTTAGACGGGTATTAGCGAATCTTGGCTTTACCTAGCTAAGTTTTTGTTTAAAGAGCCTTAAGTCCGTGCTTGAAAAAAGCTGACTGCGCCCCATAACGTTAGAGGGCCGCAGTTTTCCCGATTGCACATAGCGGCGCAAGGTAGGTAAGGAAACTTCAAGGTACTCAGCAGCCTCTTCTGCTGAAAAGGCA
>JABMMT010000060.1 GCA_013205155.1 Betaproteobacteria bacterium
AGGCAGAACAAGACATCACCGTGAGAACCTCGCTCCTTGAATCCCGCTTAATCTGCGGCAATAGGCAGCTCTTTAAAGAATTTGCAAAGATTTTTGAATCGTCCTTGGACCCTAAGTCTTTTTTTCAAGCAAAACAAGCCGAACAAATTCAACGTCATTACAAATATCAAGATACTCCCTACGCTCTTGAACCTAATTGCAAAGAAAGTCCAGGAGGTCTGCGCGATTTGCAATTCATTTTATGGGTAAGTAAGGCTGCCCTACTGGGTAATACCTTTAAAGATTTAAATCAAGCTGGCCTAGTAACTTATCGTGAATTAACTGAACTCAATCGCAATCAACGTTTTTTAGAAACCTTACGCGCTAATTTGCATTTATTAGCGGGACGCAGGCAAGATGTGCTGGCATTTGACTTACAAGCAGCACTTGCAGCTTCGATGGGCATTGAAATAGATAACCCCCGCCTAGCTAGCGAAGCGATTATGCGTCGCTACTATTGGGCGGCTAAAGCAGTGACTCAGTTAAATGATGTCCTACTTCAAAATATTGAAGCTTTACTATTTCCCCAAGAATCAAAAACTACTCACCCCATTCCCGGTGAAGGTAATGAATTCTTTTTTGAAAGACAGGGTGTGCTGGACATCACTGATCCACAGCTCTATCAAAAACATCCCGAGCAAATACTGCGAACATTTTTAGTTTTTGCAAAAACATCTAATGTAAAGAGTCTTTCTGCCACTATTTTTAGAGCCCTTTATAACGCCCGCCAAAAAATGGATAGCAAGTGGCGCGCTAATCCCTTGAATCGCGCTCTCTTTATCGAGATTCTTCAGCAACCCGATGGTGTCAGCCGTGCATTTCAGCTGATGAATCGCAGTAGCGTTCTAGGACGCTATTTACCTGTCTTCAGAAAAATTGTTGGGCAGATGCAGCATGACTTATTTCATGTGTATACGGTCGATCAACATATCTTGATGGTGTTACGCAATGTGCGTCGCTTCATGATAGTTGAGCATACTCATGAATTTCCGTACTGTAGCAGCTTGATTGCCCATTTTGAGAAGCCATGGCTACTAGTGATTGCGGCTCTCTTCCATGATATTGCCAAAGGACGTGGTGGTGATCACTCCCAATTAGGTAAAGCAGATATGCGAAAGTTTGCTAAAGAACATGGTTTAGATAAAAAAGATACTGAACTATTAGTATGGCTAGTTGCAGAGCATCTTAATATGAGCCAGACTGCCCAGAAACAAGATATTAGTGACCCAGATGTGGTGAAAGCCTTTGCCAAAAAGGTAGGTGATGAACGCCACCTTACTGCGCTCTACTTATTAACTGTGGCCGACGTACGAGGTACAAGCCCTAAGGTATGGAACGCCTGGAAAGGCAAACTCCTAGAGGACCTCTATCGCGCCACACTCAGAGTCTTGGGTGGAGCCAAACCCGATGCCTCTTCAGAGCTGGCACAGCACCAAGAAGAGTCTCGGACTAAATTACGTTTATATGGCATTCAGGATGATGCTTATGAGAATCTCTGGAAGCAACTTGATGTTGCCTTCTTCTTAAGACAGGATTCAGAGGATATTGCCTGGCTGACCCGACACCTTTTTAACAAAGTGAATAGCGAACAGCCCATCGTCAGCGCGCGCCTCTCACCAATTGGCGAGGGACTTCAAGTGGCAGTGTATGTGAAAGACCAAGAAGATCTCTTTGCCAGAATCTGCGCCTACTTTGAAAGACATGGATTCTCAATTTGGGATGCTCGCATTCATACCACCCGTCATGGCTATGCCTTGGATACCTTTCAAATCTCAGGTAGTAACTTAGTGGATGAAGGCGGAAGTTATCGTGACATTATTCAATTGGTCGAGTTTGAATTATCGGCAGCGTTGACAAATGCTGGGCCACTTCCTAACCCCAGTATGGGGCGTCTCTCCAGACAGTCCCGGACTTTTCCTATTCAACCACGAGTCCATATGGTCCCCGATGATCGTGGCAGATATTACACACTGGCATTGTCAGCTAGCGACAGGACAGGTCTGCTCTATACGATCTCTAGAGTATTGGCCAAGCATCAGGTATCGATTCATACCGCACGAATTAACACGCTGGGCGAACGAGTAGAAGATGTGCTGTTACTAGACGCAATGAACCTCAGTAAAAATCCTAAACTACAGATTCAACTTGAAACAGAGTTATTAGAGGTGTTGGGGGCGTAATTACCCACCAAAAGAAAGAGCCCAGGTTTTAATCTGGGCTCTGCTAGAGCAAACTACATGAATGTTTAGTCTAAGAGGCCTGCCATTTGTAGACCTTCACGACCGGCTGGATGACGACAATCAATTTCTTCAAACTCATTGATATTGTCAATCTCCGTACCCATCGCAATATTAGTAACCTTCTCTAAGATCACCTCTACTACTACCGGCACCATGAAGTGTTTAGCCATCTTTTGTGCTTCAACTAAAGTAGCATTAATCTTGGCAGGATCTGTCACGCGCAGTAATTTACAACCTAAACCTTCAACTACTCTGCCATGATCAACGCCATAGCCCTTGAGGGTTGTATCGTCCACATTAATATTATCAAAGGCTAACTGTACGCAGTAGTCCATCTCAAAACCGCGTTGTGCCTGACGAATTAAGCCAAGATAGCTGTTGTTCACCAAAACCATCACTAATGGCAATTTAAATTGTGCACCCACAGCCAACTCTTCAATTAAGAATTGGAAATCATAATCGCCCGCTAAACCCACGACAGTTCGAGTAGGATCAGCAGCTAGTACACCCAAAGCAGCTGGAATAGTCCAGCCTAATGGTCCAGCTTGTCCACAATTAATCCATTGACGATCGCCATAAACATGCAAGAACTGCGCACCAGCAATTTGCGATAAACCAATGGTTGAGACATAAACAGTATCGCGACCAAATGCAGTATTCATTTCCTGATAAACACGTTGTGGCTTCACTGGAACATTGTCATAATCAGTCTTACGCAACATGAGTTTCTTACGCTCTTGGCAACGACCTACCCAATCTGCGTAATTATTCAACTTGCCTTTTGCCTTCCATTCTTTTGCAACTTGAACAAATAACTCAAGAGCTGCTTTGGCGTCTGAAACAATGCCATAGTCGGGAGTAAAAACTCGACCAATCTGCGTAGGCTCAACATCAACGTGAATAAACTTACGGCCTTTGGTATAAACCTCAACTGAGCCAGTATGACGATTAGCCCAACGATTACCAATCCCTAATACAAAATCGCTTGCTAACATAGTCGCATTGCCATAGCGATGTGCGGTTTGTAATCCGACCATACCTGCCATTAAGGGATGATCATCTGGAATAGATCCCCAGCCCATTAAAGTTGGGATTACTGGAATACCCATCAGCTCGGCAAACTCTACCAATAGCTTGGATGCATCTGCATTAATCACTCCGCCGCCAGCCACAATCAAGGGCTTCTCAGCGGTCATTAACATTTCTATTGCTTTTTCGATTTGCTTACGGCTTGCTGTAGGTTTGTAAACCGCTAATGGCTCGTAAGTATCGATATCAAATTCAATTTCAGCCATCTGTACATCAATTGGCAAATCGATCAACACTGGTCCTGGACGACCAGAGCGCATGATATGAAACGCCTGCTGAAATACACGTGGTACTAAACCTGGTTCACGAACCGTAACAGCCCACTTGGTGACAGGCTTAGCAATACTCTCAATATCAACAGCCTGAAAATCTTCCTTATACAAACGTGCGCGTGGCGCTTGACCAGTAATACAAAGAATTGGAATGGAATCAGCGATAGCAGAATAGAGGCCAGTAATCATATCGGTACCTGCAGGGCCGGAGGTACCGATACAGACCCCAATATTGCCTGCCTTTGCACGTGTGTAGCCTTCGGCCATATGCGATGCACCCTCTACGTGACGCGCCAAAATATGGGTAATGGACTGACGTTCACGAAGTTGCGCATAGAGCGGATTAATTGCAGCACCAGGAACACCGAAAGCAGTAGTAATGCCCTCTTTCTCCATCACCAAAACTGCTGCCATTGCTGCCTTCATTTTTGCCATGATTCGTCTCCCAATGTTGTTGTAGCGCAATGATCTTGAAATTTGGGCTTTTTGAGAAGATCAGCAAATCTATATCTAGTATTCCACCATGGAATAGTGTAAAAATAGCCTATCAAAACCATTAAAAATCACAATGGATCGCGTTCAAGGCATCTTTCTATTTGTACGAATTGTTGAAACAGGCTCATTTAGTAAGGCTGCTGAGGACCTAGGCATTACCCAGCCAACTGCCACTAAGTTTGTAGCTAGCCTGGAAAAACGTTTGGGCACCTTATTGCTGCATCGCAGCACACGTGGCGTCACAGCTACAGAAATCGGTAAGCTCTATTACGAAAAATGTAAGCTCATTTCTCAGGAAATTAATGAGGCTGATGATCTAGCCTCATTAATGCAATCTAAGGTTCGTGGCAAATTAACTATTAGCTCTTCTGTCGCTTTTGGGCGTCGCGTGCTAACGCCCTCCATCTTAAAATTCATGTCACATCATCCAGAGTTAGCAGTTGATTTAAGTATGGATGATCGCTACATTAACTTAGTAGAACAAGGTGTTGATTTAGCCATTCGGATGAGAAATCTTCCAGACTCTTCTCTGGGCTCCCGGTTTATTGGTATGAATCCTTGGATACTGGTTGCCAATCCCCATTATCTTCAGGAGCATCCAGCGCCTAAGGTACCCGAAGACATTAAAAAACATCGAGCTCTCATCTACACAACAGCACAAAGTGATCATCGATGGAGTTTTACAAATCCTCAAAATCAAACTGAAATCGTTGAGGTCAAAGGACCATTTATTTCCAATAACCTCTCTTCCATTCTCGCAGCAGCAAGAGCGGGAATGGGCTTGGCAGCACTACCCTGCTATGTAGCCCACCAATCTATTCAAGATCAAGCTTTGCAAGCAGTGATGGAAGATTGGTTGCTACCAAGCCAAGAAATTCATGCAGTATTTTCATCGCCTAAACACGTGCCTACCAAAGTGATTCAATGCATTGATTGGTTACAAGGTCAATTCAAAGGAGAGTGGTGGAAAGGTCTTCCCTTGGAGAAAATTGAATAAAAAAATCCCCAATCGATGGGGATCTTGGCAATGTAATAAGTTGTCACTAATCACTCCATAGCTTACCTGCAGTAGCCCAATCTGCTGCTTTCATTGAGAATTGATCCAGTAATGTATTCATCTAAAAACTACCTTACTTCAATAAATTCAGCATGGCCGCTTCATCAATCACTGAAACGCCCAACTCCTCGGCTTTAATTAGCTTGCTACCTGCATCTGCACCTGCGACAACATAATCTGTCTTCTTAGAAACAGAACCAGCTACTTTGGCACCTGCTTTTTCTAAAAGATCCTTAGCCTCATCGCGTGTCATCGTTGGAAAAGTCCCCGTGAGGACAAAGGTCTTACCTACAACGGCTGCGCTAATTATTTTTTCCTCAACAGCCAATTGCATACCAGATGCTAAGAGTTGCTCAATCACCTCGCGGTTATGAGCCTCTTGCATAAAACTGATAATCGAGTCCGCAACCACTGGACCAACATCTTTAACAGTCAATAAATCTTCAAGACTTGCATCCATCAATGCATGTGCTGATTGATAATGATTTGTTAAATCCTTTGCAGTGGTTTCACCAACATGACGAATACCTAATGCAAAGATAAATCTGGCTAAGGTAGTATTTCTGGACTGGTTAATTGCCTGTATGAGGTTATCGGCTGACTTATCCCCCATGCGATCTAAATTGGCTAATGCAGTAAAACCCAAGCGATATAAATCTGCAGGGGTTCTGACCAAGTGTTGATCAACCAGTTGATCAACAATCTTCTCACCCAGACCCTCAATATCTAAAGCCCTTCGATGCGCAAAATGAATCAAAGCTTGTTTACGCTGAGCGCCACAAAATAAGCCCCCACTACACCGTGCAATAGATTCATCGGCCAAACGTTCAATATGTGAATCGCATACTGGACAATTGGTTGGCATGACAAATTCTGCAGTGTTGGTAGGCCTACGATCTTTAATGACTGAAACTACTTCTGGAATCACATCGCCTGCTCTGCGAACAGAAACCGTGTCACCAATACGTACATCCTTGCGTCTAACTTCATCTTCATTGTGTAAGGTGGCATTGGTCACTGTTACCCCACCGACTTCGACTGGTGCCAGTCTGGCTACTGGTGTTATCGCGCCTGTACGCCCCACCTGGACATCGATCCCCAATACTATGGTGAGTGCCTCTTGGGCGGGATATTTATGGGCCAAGGCAAAACGAGGCGCCCTCGATACAAAACCTAATTTTGTCTGCTCGGCAAAAGAATTTACCTTATAAACAACCCCATCGATGTCATAAGGCAAGGAATCTCTTTTGGCACCAATCTCCGTATAAAAGACCAGAATTTCAGCAACAGAATGCAGAACTCTGCGCTCTGTACAAACTGGCAATCCCAGGTCTGCATAGGCATTGAGTAATTCTTCATGGGTTTTAGGTAACCATGATTGGGGTTCTAAAGCCCCTAGACCATAAGCAAAAAAGGAGAGTGACCGTTTAGCAGTGATTTTTGAGTCTAGCTGTCGTAAGCTCCCAGCTGCAGCATTACGTGGGTTAGCAAATTCTTTTTCACCAAGAGTTGCTGCCTGCTGGTTCATTCTCTGAAAATCATTAAGGTACATAAAGACTTCACCACGAACCTCTAATACCTTAGGAATATTATTTCCAATTAACTTTAGTGGAATAGCGCGAATGGTTTTGATATTTGCTGTTACATCCTCACCGCTAGCACCATCACCACGAGTAGCAGCACGCACTAAAGAGCCATTCTCATATCGGAGAGAGATAGCCAATCCATCGAATTTTAATTCACCCGCATAAGTTACTTTTTCAATATGCAATGCTTCTCGGCATCGACGGTCAAAGGCGACAAGTTCAGCCTCTTCAAAGGCATTATTCAGAGAGAGCATCGGCACTTCATGTATTACTGAAGCAAACTCTTTTAAAGCAGCTCCGCCCACTCTTTGAGATAAAGACCCTGAAGTCACCCACTCAGGATGACTAGCTTCAATCTCTACAAGCTCACGATAGAGGCGATCGTATTCAATATCTGGTAATAAAGGGTTATCTAACACGTAGTAGGCATGCTCAAGACGAGCAAGTTCTGCCTGTAAATAGGCATAACGATCCGCTAAGTTGACCGGACTCTGAGACGACAAGGTAATTTCCTAACTAAAGAGTCTGCTGGCCGTAGAGGAACCTGAGGGAACTCCGCTCTTCTCAAGATTGGCATAAAGCACATCAAGATGTTGGCGAATACTAATAACAGCCGCTTCTGACAAGTTGATTCCATTGTCATCCACTAAACGGCCATGGACTACCTGAGCTACTTCAATACCTTCATCCAGCATTCTTTCAAAAGCGCGTTCGTCTTGTGCAAGCAATGGGACATCTAGTAACAAAGTTAATTGTGTCACTGTTCTATTCGGATCTAACTCTGAACTACTAAACATGAGTACGCCATTACTGTAGTACTCATATTGCCTACCGTTACGTGCTAACTTAAAGCCACGTTGACGCATTAGCGCGTCAAAATTTCCCCATGGGCAAGGCTCATCAAATAGGATATTGATACTGAGCTGTATATCGCTGTCAGCAGCCATTCCATCCAATTCTTTTGCACTTTCGAGCATGGTGCTAACACTGGGCATATCGATTTGAGAACCCAGGGTTTCGGCAAGAGCTTGGGCACGAGAACAAAAATCAGATAATTCCAGCACACCAATAGGCCCACGGCGACTTGCCAACTGAATAGCCAATTGCAACTCAGAATATATGGCCTCAGGGTTTAACTCTTCCCATGCTTCTGCGGCATCAACATCTGCATTTAGTCCCTCACACATCCAACGTGCGCTAGCTTGAGATCCTAAATCCGTCCAGGTTGATACCTCATCTAAAATTTCTGCACCACTAATGGCCTCATCAAATCGGAGTGTGATAACACAATCAATCCGTGGATCAATTGCAAACTTTTCTGGTTGTAAATTGGATTGATAAAGTCTGTTATCAAATGAGGGTTCAGAACGCTCTATAGATTCAGTATCAGTGAGACTCTGACCAAAGGTAGGCTCTCGAGCGAATCGATCATCTGAAGAATACTCATCCTGATGCCGGGCCTTTTTACGAGCATACGCATGTTTAATATTAAAAATAGCAACTAATAACAAGATTAGGATGCCAATAACAGCTAAAGCGAATTGCAAATCAGACAAACCCAACATCGTCATGATTTGTTCTAAGTACACTTAGGCGGCCTCCACCATTGAAACCGCAGAGGAGATATCGACTGCAACAATGCGGGATACACCCTGCTCTTGCATCGTCACGCCAATTAATTGATGGGCAATTTCCATAGTGATCTTGTTATGCGAGATAAATACGAACTGTGTCTTAACTGCCATTTTGGCAACCATCTGAGAATAGCGCAAGGTGTTTGCATCATCTAATGGCGCGTCTACCTCATCAAGTAAGCAAAAAGGTGCTGGATTCAGAAGGAAAAGTGAAAAGACTAGAGCAATAGCAGTTAAGGCCTTCTCGCCGCCAGACAGTAAGTAAATGCTGCTATTCTTTTTGCCAGGAGGCTGAGCCATTACCTGCACGCCAGCATCCAGAATCTCTTCACCAGTCATCACCAACTCTGCATGGCCACCACCAAATAACTCGGGGAAGAGTTTACCTAAATGGCCATTAACCTGATCAAACGTTCCCTGTAATAGATCACGAGTCTCAGCATCAATTTTTGCAATAGCATCTTTCAAGGTTTGCATGGCTTCATTCAAGTCTGCCGACTGTGCATCCAAAAATTGCCTACGCTCGCGGGAGCTTGCCAACTCATCTAACGCAGCCATATTGACTGGGCCCAAAGATTGGATTTCTGCATTTAAGCGATTCACTTCGCTTTGCAGAACGCTAATCTTAAGATCAGCACTAAAACTCGCCTCTAAGGCGCTTAAATCTGCTTCAGCGTCAGCCAATAAGGTAGCAAATTGTTCGTAATTTAAACGTGCCGCCTGTTCACGTAACTGCAAATCGACTACCTGGTCACGCATTGGCTGCAAGCTGCGTTCCACCTGCATGCGAGCTTCATCAGCTTCGCGCAATTGATGCAATAACGCATCTTGCTCAGTGCGGGCATTAGCTAATGCTGCTTCACGCGCACTCCGCACCAATAAGAGACCTTGTAATTTTTCTTGAGCCTCTTCATCGCTCAAGGATTGTAATTCTTGAGTAGCTAAATCATGTTTATCCTGAATTTCCATGATTTGAGTACGAGCGGTACTTTGATCACGCTGTAAATCGGCAATTCGTTGCTGTAGCGAGCGAGTTGCAAAAGCAGCTTCTTGAGCAGCCATCTCGGCAGCACGCGATGATTCACGTAAGCGATCGCGCTCTTGAGTAGTCAATTCCAGCTTTTCTTGTGCCGACGTTAATGCAGCCTGTAAGTCCTGCTTAGAATCTTCGGACTCAGATAATTCGCCAGCAGATTGCTCCTGGATAGAACTCAACTGTTGCATTTGTTGAAGCAATTCACCCAACTCATTCTGAATTTGAGCAGCGCGGATGCTGTATTGCTCTTCAGCCTGAGTCAACTGCATTCTCTCAACCTCAAAACCATGGGCCTCTTGAACAGCATGCTCCGCATTTATCCGAGCCTGCTCAGCTGCTTGATGTGCAGCTTGATAATTGGCAGCACATTGATCCAATTCACCCTGTAATTCACTTTGCATCAGCCGCTGTGCGCGGAGTTGCTTTTCAAGACTCTCCATCTCTTGTGCACGAGCAAGCATTCCTGCTTGCTCAGAATCAGCCGCATAAAGCTGAACACCAACACGACTAACTAAATGACCCTGTTGAGTAACGAATGCACCTCCAGCAGGTAACTTTTCGCGACGATGCAAAGCATCTTCTAAGCTTGATGCAATATAAATATTATCCAACCACTCCTGCAAAACAGAAGTCAGATTAGAGGCGCCTGCACTCTTAACACGGCTTAGCAATGGCGCAAAATCTGCCGGAGCAAATGTATGCGCAGGGGTAATGTCATCTGCCAGCAAAATTGCCAAACGACTAGGTGGCGCATCATTAGCCAAATCAAGGGTTTCTTGCACGCTCTTTGCAGTGACTGCGGCTAAACGCTCACGCAATACTGACTCAAGCGCAGCTTCCCAGCCGCTCTCTACTTTGAGTTCTTGCCACAGACGTTTGCTTTCTTTCAGGCCCTTGCTTTCTAACCATGGCCCAATCTTTCCTTGGGCCTGGACACTAGCTTGGAGGGCAGTTAAGGCTGTTAATTTAGCTTCTGTTTGAGCAACATCATGGTTCGCTGTTTGAACATTCTGTTGAGCAGTATTTCTGGCCTCATCAGCTGCAGGTACACGTTGCTGCGTATCTTGAGCACGTTGCTTGGATTCATCTACTTTGCGCTGTGCCATAGTCTGACGATCAATCGCCGTTTGAAGCGCTTGGGCATCGGGTCGGCGCATACCATCTAATTCACTTGTTAAACGAGCTTCACGCCCCTTCAACTCATCTGACTGAGCAGTCATTGCGCGCATGCGCTCACCCAGA
>JABMMT010000061.1 GCA_013205155.1 Betaproteobacteria bacterium
CTTGGCTTCGGAGGCCAATACTCTATCCACTGAGCTACGGGCGCCATCTTAAAAAATGGATACACCACTATTGTAAGTGTCTATAGCCCTGCGCTCTAGTTATAATCACGGCAAAACCAACCAACCCCCCTAAAAATACATTCCTATGAGCAACGAGCACGGAAATCTAATTAAGAACCCAAAACAACTCATCATCATGGTGTTTGCCTGTTTTTTTGTGCCTTTGGTCATTATTTTATTATTGCTGGTGTACGTAAATAACGGTAAACGAGGCGACTCTTCGGGGGCGGCCGATCAATTAATTAAGCCGGTTGGCCAACTAAATTTTAAAGATGCCAGCGCCCCACGCGAACTGCAAACAGGTGAGCAAGTATATAAAACCGTTTGCGCTTCATGCCATGTATCAGGCGCTGCAGGCGCACCAAAGTTTGGTGATGCCGGTGCATGGGCTGCACGTTTAGGTAAGGGCTATGATGGTTTATTGACTACAGTATTGAAGGGTAAAGGCGCAATGCCTGCACGTGGTGGTGCAAGTCCCGCAGACATAAGCGATTACGAATTAGGTCGTGCAGTGGTGTATTTGGCTAATTCCGCTGGAGGAAAGCTGGCCGAACCAAAGGCTCCAGAGCTAACAAAATAATCATCACATCCGGATCTGAGCAAGCTGGTTTATGCCAACTTTTTATTTTTTATTGCTGCATTTATTTTTGATATCTAAGGCCGCTTGATAGGCTTCTTTCTTTGGTAGGCCTAATGCTTGTGAAAGAACCGCTGCAATTTCCTTGCTGCCCAAATAAGGGCTTAGGGCCTCTGCCCATTTTAGTAGTTGCGCATGCCCTGGAGCCACGTCTGTAGTGGCTTGGCGCCCTGCTACGAGAATCACAAACTCGCCCTTTAGGCTTTCTGCATTTTCAAGCCACTGCATAATTTGTTTCGCATCAAGTGCGACAATTTGCTCAAATCTTTTCGTAAGCTCGCGACCAAGTAATAATTTGCGCTCAGGCTCAAGGTGGTTAGCGAGTAATACGAGGGTTTCATAAATATGATGTGGTGATTCAAAAAAAATGCTGGTTTTTTTGCTGCTACTGATGTCGTTCAAAAGCGCATTACGCTCTTTTATTTTATTGGGCCAAAACCCTAAAAACTGAAATCGCCCATCTGAATTCAGCATCACAGAGCCGGAAGCAGAAATGGCAGCGGCAACTGCACTTGCTCCGGGGATTGGAATGATCCGGTAGCCAGCCTTCTCGACCTCGTTGACTAATCTGGCGCCAGGATCTGAGACCCCGGGTGTACCTGCATCAGAGATATAGGCCCAGCGTTCATTATTAGCAAGATGTTGAATGATATTTTGAGCGCCCACAATCTCATTGTGTTCATGTAGTGCAATACATTTTTTATGAATTCCAAATTGCTGCAAGAGTGCTGCGCTGTGTCGCTTATCTTCACAGGCAATGCCATCAACAGCATTCAGAATATGCAGCGCTCGCAATGTGATGTCTCCTAAATTGCCAATGGGCGTTGCGACCATATAAAGCGCCCCGGTTGGTAAATCCTGCTGCTTTAAAAATTCAAATGCGCCAGCTTCCATAGGGGTATTTTGCATGCGAGAGTGATTAATAAGTAAGAGGATACGTTGCTTTTTGTTTATCTTGGCGACATCTATACATCTTTAGCCTTTGGCGCATAATATTGCTATGGATAAAAATACAATTGAACGGTTGCGTCAGAGGGCATCCCAACATTTTTTAGACAGTATTGCGGTTAAGCAAGAGGCTGAAAAAGTGCTCCCGGAGTCAGTTGCTCAGGCCGTGGTCGCTATGGTTGATTGCTTGCGAAGTGGTGGCAAAGTAATGGCCTGTGGCAATGGTGGTTCAGCCGCGGACGCTCAGCATTTTGCCGCCGAACTGATTGGGCGTTTTGAAAGAGAGCGCCAAGAATTGGCGGCGATTGCTTTAACAACAGATACATCAATTCTTACTGCAGTTGGAAATGATTACAGCTATGACGAAGTATTTAGCAGGCAAGTGCGCGGGCTTGGAAAAAAAGGCGACATCCTGCTAGGAATTTCTACATCTGGAAATTCTAAGAACGTAGTTAAAGCGATTGAGGCGGCTAAAAAAATAGGCCTCAACGTTATTGCGTTGACTGGTAACGGCGGTGGAAAAATTGCCAGCCTGTTAGATGCAAATGATATTCATCTTTGCGTGCCATCGAATCGGACTGCACGTATTCAAGAAACCCATTTAGTTTTACTTCACGGATTATGCGATGGTATTGACCATCTTTTGCTTGATTAATTTTAGAAAGCGTTCAAATGCAACTTCAAACTCTCAGTAAATTATTGATTGCCATTATTGTGGCAGCACAACTATCTGCATGTGGCGTTATTGCAGTGACTGGCGTTGCTGCTACAGCAACAATCATGGCAGATCGTCGTTCTCCAGGAGTACAAGTAATTGACAAGGGGATTGAGCTTCAAGCATCCGGCGCATTTGATCAAAAGTTTGGGGACAATGCTCATATTAATGTCACCTCATTCAATCAGAAAGTATTACTAACTGGCGAGGCAAAAACGGCAGCCATTAAAAAGGATGCCGAGTCATATGCTAAGGGCATGAAGAATGTACGCTCAGTATTTAATGAATTAATCATTGGTCCAAACAGCTCCTATACCACGCGTGCTAATGATGCTTACCTAGAGTCGAAGATCAAAACACAAATGATCTTTACTCAACAGCTCCCATCTAACTCTATGGTCATTACTGCCGAGGGAAGTAGCATTTATTTAATAGGCATCTTGACCCAGAGTGAAGCAGATCTCGCGAAAAAAATTGCCAGTAATACTAATGGTGTGAAAGATGTTTATGCATACTTTGACATCATTTCTGATGGAGAAAAAACGCGCTTAGAAAAAGCTGGCAAAGCGGATGAATCCCAGCCTGTAAGTCCTCCTAAATTTCAATAATTTGTGAAAGGGCTTGGGTAAGCATGTTGTGGCGATTAGTAAAAATAATCTTTTATTTTCTGATTTTAATTTTTAACTTGCAAACTGTTCATGCGGCAAATAATGATCAACAAGCGCTTGCGATTGCAAAGCAAAATGCTTGCTTAGGTTGTCATGCAATTAATAAAAAAATTGTTGGCCCAAGCTTTGAGGCTGTCGCATTCAAGTATAAAAATGATTCCAATGCACAGATATTTTTAAAAAATAAAATTTTGAAAGGTGGCGCAGGATCATGGGGTGTGGTTCCCATGCCTGCTAATGCAAAGTTAAGCGACGCAGATTTATCTCTCTTGACTGGCTGGATACTTCGCGGCGCACCAAGCCCGAATTAAATTACTAGCTTGGGTCTACCTAAGAACCACCACCATGCTTGCTTAGATTGTTTGAGGTTAGATTTCATTGCATAGTCCAAATCGGCCCATTGTTCATTAGCCGCTTCTTCCACAATCGTTGCGGGGCTCGCTGGTGAGAGTTTCAAATAAGCATCGGCATCACCATAAGCATATTCAACCAGCATGTCTGCCTTTTGAGCTAGATGTAGCATTGCCTTGTTGCTTACAAGGCAATGAACATATAAGGTTTCAATGCGAGTATTGCGTGAGTGCACTGCGGAGCGTTTTAAGAGCGCTGTGCCAAGGCCTTGAGCGCGCGCTTCTGGCAATACAGAAACACCAAACTCTGCAGCGCGTGGTCGTCCTTTAGCCTCAGGTAAATAGGCCAAATGCGCCATTCCAACGAGATTTAGTTCAGCATTAAAGATGCCAAAAATCGTGTCCTTATTGAAATCTAGACGCTCAACATATAGAGCAATGACCTCATCAGGGGTTTGGGTTCCAAATCGAAGGCGACGATCTTCATTATTTAATTGCAATAAATGACTGAGGATTTCATTCCTGTGCCCAGCATGAAGTTCGCGAACAGGAACAGCCTTTCTTGCGAAATAGGGCGCGCTGGATAAGTGATCATTTGCTAATTTATTGTGCATAGCAATATAGTAGCAGTTTTTAAGGGTTTTCCCTAATATATTGATAGGGCACCATAAGCCTCATTTGAGGGCCTAAGGGCTAGGCATTCTTTATTCTAAGTTCGTCAAAATTTCAATATTTTTTGAAATTGACCCCCTTAATTTGATTGGGTTTTTTAAAGTAAGAAAAAACCCTCCTTTTTTAGGAAAAAGACTGCAAAAGGTGTTGACAACCGTATTTTTGTATGTCATAGTCTCACCTCTTCGCTGAATGTTTTTGAAAAACGATTCAGCCCCTCTTTAAAAATTAGTCAACCGATAAATGTGGGTACTAGGCGAAAGCATCCAGTCCTTCGGGACAGATGTAAACAAATAGTACTCATAGACAGTAAAAAGATTTGGTTTTATTACCAAGTCAATTTCTTGAATGAGTGCGACGATCCGCAAGGATCACAGGAATTGAACTGAAGAGTTTGATCCTGGCTCACATTGAACGCTGGCGGCATGCCTTACACATGCAAGTCGAACGGCAGCACGGGTGCTTGCAC
>JABMMT010000062.1 GCA_013205155.1 Betaproteobacteria bacterium
AAAAATTTTAAGTGGAAGGGTCCTGTATTTGAGATCTCCGCTTTAACAGGCCTTGGTTGCGATAAGCTTTGTTATGCCTTACAAGACTATTTAGACTCTGTGCGTCGTGATCGTGATGATGCTGAGGAGCGCTTGGCTGATCCGCGCTACCAAGATCAAGCCGAAGATAAAACACCGGATTAAATACGTATTTGAATATTCAATTGATATGACTGTACAAAAACTAAAACGCATTGTTGTCAAAGTGGGATCTAGCCTCGTTACGAATAACGGTGAAGGCTTAGATCATGCCGCGATTGCCTTATGGGCTGATCAAGTGGCCTCTTTGCTCAAGGCTGGCCATGAAGTATTGATGGTCAGCTCAGGCGCTATTGCTGAAGGTATGCAACGCTTGGCTTGGACCAAACGCCCCCAAGACATTCATCAATTGCAAGCTGCTGCTGCAGTGGGTCAAATGGGTCTAGTCCAAGTTTATGAAAGCTGTTTTGCACGTTTTAATTTACGTAGCGCACAAATTTTATTAACTAATGCAGATTTGGCGCACACAGAACGCAATGCCAATGCAAAAGCGACCTTAGAAACCTTACTCAAGTTAGGTGTGGTGCCGATCATCAATGAAAACGACACTGTTGTTACTGATGAAATTAAATTTGGCGATAACGATAACTTAGCTGCATTGGTTGCCAATCTCATTCATGCTGATCTTCTGATTATTTTGACCGATCAAGGCGGTTTGTATACTGCTGATCCGCGTCAAAATACCAATGCCACTCTCTTGAGTGATGCTGTGGCAGGCGACCCTGCTTTAGAAAAAATGGCAGGTGGTGCAGCGAGTGAGCTGAGTAAAGGCGGCATGCTAACCAAAGTACTGGCTGCTAAGATTGCCGCTCAGACTGGTGCCTCTACCGTGATTGCCTCTGGGCGTGAACCTCACGTTCTAACGCGTTTGTTAGCCGGTGAAAAAATCGGCACCTGCTTAAGAACAAATTAAGTCCCTATTAGTCGTATCAAAGCGGGGGAGGCGCGATACTGCCAGTAAAACTATTGGGGTTCAGATTCCTCAGTATGTTTTGAATGTTCTTTTCTTGAGTCGTCATATTACAGAAAGCCCCTTGTGCTAAGGCTGCCTGATAACGATTTGGAATCTGAGAGCTGATGTCACGCCAAGCGGCTAATGGATTTTCTTTCCAAAGACCATTTTCAAAGTTGCCATATAAACGCCACTGAAATGAGTCGCATCGAATCCCTTCGTATTGAGCTTGATTATCGCCACTGGGATTAGTCATCACAACGATATAGCGCGTTACTCCATCTGCACCAATCAAATTGGAGTTTGTATCCACTGCAAATTTGAAAATGGTAGCCCGTGAAACATAAAAGGGCTGTAAGGTGGTTTTGTTTGGCGGATTCAGGGGCATAGCAGTCATACCCTCTTTAAAGATCGTTGGGGCAAATGGGTCCACTCCACTTTGAAGGGCGTCTCCTGCACAGGCTATGAGAGCTAAGCAAATAAATACGCCACTAAAGTAGGATTTGAAGCGCTGGATCAGTAATGTCATTTTGATTTGTGGTCTGTATTGGGTTCTGGAGGATGCTCTTCTTGATTCGAGTAAAGCGATTGCATGAGATCAAGGGGGGTACCCCAGGCAAGTTGTTGCATTCGCAATCCGCGGGCAAGGTAACGCGCCAGCTCTGAAAGCGCAAGTTGATATACCTCTCTTTTGAAGTCAATAACCCCGTCTAGTTGAATCCAGAAAGGTACCCAACGCCAGGCATCAAATTCAGGATGTTCTGATGCACGTAGTTGGATATCGCTATCTAAACCCACTAAGCGTAGTAAAAACCAAATTTGTTTTTGCCCACGGTAAGCGGCGCGATGGATTCGGGTGGTATGTTGACGACGTAAGTACTCTTCAGGGACGTCATAACGAAGCCAATCCCTAGTTCGTCCAATAATCTGGACGTGTTCTGGCAGCAAGCCTACCTCCTCTTGCAATTCGCGGAACATGGCCTGCTCGGGGCTCTCGCCATGCTGAATCCCGCCCTGCGGGAACTGCCACGAATGCTGCCCAACGCGTTTTCCCCAGAAAACCTCGTTACGGGCGTTGAGGAGGACAATGCCGACATTCGGGCGATACCCTTCACGGTCAAGCATGATCGTGCCTCAAATCCTTTAAAATCAATGATTTGATTATATCCATACATGAAAGCATCACAATCATTTCTCGCTACGCTAAAAGAAGCCCCTTCAGACGCTGAGGTGGTTTCGCACAAGCTCATGGTGCGTGCAGGTTTAATTCGCAAGCTCAGTGCAGGCATTTATAACTATTTACCCTTGGGTTTAAAAGTCATTCGCAAGGTGGAAAACATCATTCGCGAAGAAATGAATCGAGCAGGTGCTATTGAATTATTAATGCCAATGATTCAACCTGCTGAACTTTGGCAAGAGACGGGGCGCTGGGAAAAGATGGGGCCAGAGTTGTTACGTATTAAAGATCGCCATGATCGTGATTTTTTAATCCAACCAACTTCAGAAGAAGTGGTTACTGATTTAGCTCGCAATGAGATCAAGAGTTATAAACAGTTACCAGTCAATTTTTACCAAATCCAAACGAAGTTCCGCGACGAGCGTCGTCCTCGTTTTGGCATCATGCGTGGACGTGAGTTCAGCATGAAAGATGCGTATTCATTTGACCGTGATACCGAAGGCTTAAAAAAGTCTTACCAACTCATGTTTGATGCTTACACACGTATTTTTAAGCGAATGGGTTTACGGTTTCGTGCGGTGACAGCAGATAATGGCGCTATTGGGGGTTCGGGCAGTCAAGAGTTTCATGTGATTGCAGATACTGGCGAAGACGCAATTGTGTATTGTCCAAATTCAGACTACGCAGCCAATCTTGAAGCAGCTGAATCTTTGGCTTTAATTGCCACAAGAGCTGCTGCAACTGCTGCGATGACTAAAATGCCAACGCCCGATAAAACGAATTGTGCTGATGTGGCAAAGTTCTTAAATGTGCCACTTGATAAGACAGTCAAGTCTTTACTCTTTGCAGCAGACCAAGAAATAGGTCCAGCCAAACTCTTTATGTTATTGGTGCGTGGTGATCATGAGTTAAATGAGGTCAAGGCTAGCAAGATTCCGGGAATGACTGGGTCTCGCTTTGCCACCGAAGCAGAAGTTCTGCAAGCTTGCAATGCGCCAGCAGGTTATTTAGGTCCCGTTGGCGTTAGCTCAGATGTCACTGTGGTGGCTGATCAAACTGTTGCCAATATGTCTGATTTTATTTGTGGAGCAAACGCTGCAGGGCACCACCTTACGGGAGTGAACTGGGGCCGTGATCTACCAGAACCGATTGTGATGGATATTCGTAATGCAGTAATCGGTGATCCATCCCCAGATGGTAAGGGGGTAGTGGATATTTGTCGTGGCATTGAAGTTGGTCACGTATTCCAATTAGGAACAAGCTACTCAGAAGCGATGGGATGTACTTATTTGGATCAACAAGGCAAAGCCCAAGCAATGGTGATGGGTTGTTATGGCATTGGTGTCACACGCTTACTTGGGGCAGCAATTGAGCAAGGCCATGATGAGCGCGGTATCATTTGGCCGATTTCGATGGCCCCATTTGAAGTGGTCATATGCCCCATGAACTACGATAGATCGGAGCTTGTTAAAGCTACAGCAGATCAACTCCATGATGAATTATTAGCTGCTGGTATCGACGTTATTTTGGATGACCGTGGTGAGCGTCCTGGTGCCATGTTTGCTGATTGGGAGCTGATTGGTGCACCATTTCGCGTCGTGATCGGTGATCGCGGTCTAGTGGATTCTATAGTGGAATTTAAAGGGCGTACCGATGCTCAATCCCAAAATATCCCGCTAGCGGATATCAAAGCGAAAGTGATCACTGCCGTTCAAGCAGCGAAGAACTCAATTCAATAAGTTTATTTTTTAAAGAGCCCACCAAGACCTTTGCCCGCCCCTTTTGCGGCCATCGAAGCCATGGTGCGAGCCATCTTGCCACCTTTAAATTGTTTCATCATGGTTTGCATTTGTTCAAACTGAGCAAGTAGGCGATTGACTTCTTGTACTTCAACACCAGCACCAGCAGCAATGCGACGTTTACGACTTGCCTTTAGTAATTCTGGTTTACTGCGTTCGCGCGGCGTCATACTGTCAATCATTCCTCGCATCCGTGTAGTTTGTTTGTCGGCATTATTGAGATTCGTTTTTGATGCTGCTTGAGCCATTTGGCTTGGAAGTTTGTCCATCAAGCTAGCCATACCGCCCATCTTTTGCATTTGTAAAAGTTGATCACGGAAGTCCCCTAGATCAAACCCGCCTTTAGAAATCTTGGTTGCTAACTTCTCAGCTTGAGCGACATCCACATGCTGTTGTGCTTGCTCAACGAGTGCGAGAATATCGCCCATACCCAGAATGCGATTGGCCATCCGCGCTGCATCAAAGGCCTCAAGGCCATCCATCTTTTCTGCCACCCCAATAAACTTGAGGGGCACGCCTGTGACTTGACGAACAGAAAGTGCAGCGCCACCGCGTGAGTCACCATCTAGTTTGGTGAGAATGACACCAGTTAATGGCAAGGCCTCATGGAATGCTTTGGCAGTATTGACAGCATCTTGACCAAGCATGGCATCAACAACAAATAAGGTTTCTATCGGATTGAGGCTGGCATGCAATGTTTTAATTTCCTGCATGAGGGCTTCGTCAATACCCAGACGTCCGGCGGTATCCACAAGCACCACATCAAAGTAGTGACGGCGCGCCCAGTCTAAAGCAGCCAGAGCAATATCGTTCGGTTTTTGATTGATATTGCTGGGAAAAAACTCCGCACCAACTTGCTTGGTAACCGTTTCTAATTGCTCAATAGCGGCTGGCCGGTAGACGTCACAAGAAACGGTGAGTACTTTCTTCTTCTTTTTCTCTTGCAGCCACTTGGCTAATTTGCCTACCGAGGTAGTCTTACCGGCACCTTGAAGGCCGGCCATCAAGATCACTGCAGGAGGCTGGGCAGCCAGATTAAGGTCGCCACTTTGATTAGTGTCGCCCTGCATGACTTGGGTAAGCTCGCGTTGTACTACCCCAACTAATGCTTGACCAGGACTCAGGCTACCAACCACTTCTTCACCAAGGGCTTTAAATTTGATTTGCTCTAGTAAAGACTTCACTACCGGTAGGGCGACGTCAGCCTCCAGTAGGGCTAGGCGGATTTCCCGCAACATCTCGGCGGTATTGCTCTCTGTGAGGCGGGCTTGCCCCCGCATCGTTTTAACAACGCGCGATAGGCGATCGGTGAGGTTCTCTAGCATTTATCGATTAGACTTTCTATATGGATATTTTAGGTTACTCAAGTTTCGGTTGGCTCCCCCCGGCCCTTTATTTGCTTTTACTGCTGTTTTTGAGTCAGAGAGCTAGCGCCGGCAAGGAATCCCCCTTATTTGCTGGGTTGATGCAAGCCTGTATTTTTGTGATTTTGCTACTTCATGGCATTGAATTACACGATTCCGTCTTTACACCCCAAGGTTTCATCTTTGGATTTGCTCAGGACTTATCCTTGATTGCCTGGGTAGGCTTAGCGTTTTATTGGTTCCAATCCTGGTTTTTGCCAATCGCTAGCTTACTTTGGATGTTAATCTTATTCGCTTTATTTTGTTCTCTTCTCCCGATCTTTTTCCCTGGGGTAGTCATCTCTCCTTTGGCTGTTTCAGATCCCTGGTTCAAAGCCCACTTTATTGTGGCAACCATCTCAGTGGGTTTATTAAGTCTAGCGGCTATGCAGGCTATGTTGATGAGTGTTTATGACCGTGCCTTACACCGTCAACTAGCCATTGTCCCCAATAGCCGACTTGCGCATTGGTTGGAGGATTTGCCGCCACTGATGATGATGGAAAGCCTGCTATTTAATTTACTTTATGTTGGTTTTGCACTCTTAACGATGACCATTTTTTCTGGCCTATTCTTTTCACAGGTTTTATTTGGCAAGCCTTTCGTGTTTGACCATAAAACTATTTTTGCACTGATCTCCTGGTTCTTATTTGCCGGTTTACTGATCGCCCGTTGGTGGGTTGGTTTACGTGGCTGGGCTGCAATTCGATGGGTATTGAGTGCGTATGTTGTTTTATTGCTTGCTTATGTTGGCAGTCGGTTTGTATTAGAAGTGATTCTTCAGAAAGTATGACCTTTGTATAAGTGGCTACTATTTTTTTTAGGTAGTGGACTTTTTTACCTTTGGTTAAAGGGAAAAAAACAAGCCAAGGGAGTTATTCGGAATCCCTTTAGCGCTAAGCCTAGCGATCCTAAGACCCTATCCGAGCCCGAAGCTATGGTGCCCTGTCAGTATTGCAAAGTGCATTTGCCAAAATCAGACTCTCTTATATTTGAAGACCGTTCTTATTGTTCTCGTGAGCACTTATATGCATTAGATGATCAGGGTTGGCTGGGAAACGCAGCCTGGCGAATATCCCCTAATCAGGACAATCGACCAGAAAAGATGACACCAGATTTGCTGGTAGTGCATCATATTAGCCTTCCACCAGGCGAATTTAGAAATCGGGATTGCAGCTCATACATAGTCGATTTTTTCCAAAATCAGCTCGACTCAAAGACAGATCCGTATTTTGAAGAAATCGCAGAACAAAAAGTTTCTAGCCATTTTTTAATTACCCGTGCGGGGCAATTAATTCAATTTGTTTCAACTCAACGTAAAGCTTGGCATGCCGGCCCGTCTTCATTCCTGGGGAGAGAAAAATGCAATGATTTTTCTATCGGGATTGAGCTAGAGGGTGATGGCGAAACCTTTTTCGAAGAGGCGCAGTATCAAGCTTTAGCAAAGCTAGTATCGGAGTTGACTAAATCGTATCCAAAATTACAACTTGCAGGTCACAGCGATATCGCGCCAGAACGAAAAACGGATCCTGGAAAATCTTTTGATTGGAAAAAGTTCCAAAAAGCCACAGGTCTTCCGATAGAAAAATTACCTTTTGGTTTGCATTCCCGCTAGAGCTAATTTTTATATGTGAGCAGATACTCACTTTT
>JABMMT010000063.1 GCA_013205155.1 Betaproteobacteria bacterium
GTGGAGCAGTTGGTGCTGCCCTAGCGGCTTATTACATGATGTTGGGCTTACCGCGTAAGGTAGATCCAGCATTACAAGATGGTATGAAGGGCTCCTACTTAGGTCCTGAGTTTAAGCAAGCTGATATTGAAAAACGTTTAGCAGCGGTTGGCGCGAAGTTCACCAACCATTCTGATGAAGAAATTACTACCTTAACAGCTCAAGCTTTAGCAGATGATAAAGCAGTTGGATGGCATCAAGGTCGTATGGAGTTTGGCCCACGTTCCTTGGGTGCCCGCTCTATCTTGGCAGATGCTCGTTCACCGACTGCGCAAAAGCTATTGAACCTCAAGGTCAAGTACCGTGAGTCTTTTAGACCCTTTGCACCTAGCGTTTTGCGTGAAGATGTCTCTGAGTGGTTTGATATCAATACCGATAGCCCTTATATGCTTTTGGTTGCCGACGTCAATGAATCTAAGCGCTTGGGAATGACTGAGGATGAAAAGAAACTCTTTGGCATCGAAAAACTCAACGTACCTCGTTCGAAAATTCCTGCGGTAACACATGTGGATTACTCAGCACGCGTTCAAACTATTCACAAGCAAACCAATCCGAAGTACCACGCCTTGGTGAGTAAGTTCAAAGAGCTCACTGGTTGCCCAGTCGTGGTGAATACTTCCTTCAATGTGCGTGGTGAACCGATTGTCTGTACTCCTGAGGATGCCTTCCGCTGCTTAATGGGTACCGAGATTGAGTTCTTGGTGGTGGGTAATTCGATTATGCGCAAAGAAGACCAAGACCCTGCGCTGAAGCTTGATTACAAAAATGCTTATGAGTTGGATTAAGTTCAACAGTATTTAATCCAATACACATGCGATACGGGATATCAATGAAGACGCTGAAAAAACTCCTATTCCCAGCAATCTTAGCGGCCTTGGCCGCTTATTTGTTTTTTAACGCCTACACACAACGCAGTGTTGCCAGCTTCCTATGGGCCCTTAGCGTGGGGCTCATGTCGCTTGCCGTACTCTCTAGTTTTCTCAGAAATACTATCATCGCCACGATATCGATTGTGGTGACTTTAGCGATTGCTGAAACTGCTTTGGGTTATTTGCCAGCCCTGATTGCTAAAAATCCTGATACTGGAATAAACACTGCCAAAGATAAATCGATCTATGCCTACTTTGATAGCGCTCAGACCTACAACACGCCAGCATATTGGCATTTAGGCCAATTTGGTAGCCAACCCAAGCCAGGCGTTTTTACGGCAAAGAAGATTGCCTCCAATGGCGATGTTCTGTATGACACGGTGTTCACTATAGGCCCTGATGGATTTAGAGTGACACCTAAGTATGGCGATAAGCAAGCTCATCGAATTAATTTCTTGGGCGATTCATTTACTTTTGGTGAGGGTGTTTCTGATAACGAGACCATGGCGTATTACGTAGGGGACTTAGTTAATAGTCAACAGCAGAGCGCAGATAAATTAGCGCCGCTTCAAGTAAAGAACTATGGAATTCATGGCTGGGGCATTCATCAAGGCTTGGCGGTCCTGCAAAGCGACCTCGACACCAAGGCCAATCTCAATGTTGTATTGACGGCCCCATGGCATGCTAGTCGTGTGGGATGTGCTGATTTCTTCAGCTTGGGCTCACCAAAATATGAGCTGCAGTCTGACGGCCTGGTAAAACGCGATGGTTATTGTCGCTCATTTGGATGGGTAGAGCATTCTCCCAAAGCCCTGCGCGGCCTCATCACCTCTTCAAAAGTATTTAACCTGATCCAAGATAGCCTTTTGGTCACTTCTGATCAAGATAAACAGCTGGAAATTTACCTAGGAGTTATTAAGACCATTGCTGCCGAATCCAAAAAGCGTGGCGAAGACTTGGTAGTGGGTTTTATTAAAGCCGATGACCAATGGTTTGTAGGTAGTTATAACAACGAAAAAATCATGGCGGCCATTAAAGGTATGGGTATCAATCTGATCGATATGACCTTGGCCGAGAAAAATGAATTGCTGACTAAAAATTACTATATTCATGAGTTGGATAAACACCCTACAGGCGCAGCTAATTTAGCGCGTGCCAAGCTCTTGATGAGCAATATTGCTAAATAAGCAAACATCAAAGCCAATTATTTTGCCTATTCATGAGCTCACGTAAGTTCTCCATCCTTGGACTCATTAGTTTAGTGGCGCTATGCGCAGTACTGTATCTCTACTTCTTACGTGTCAATGAAATTCAGTTTGATTTCAAGCATCATGGTTACATCACAGGCGATTGGTTAATCAATTACACCAATGGCTTAGTTCGCCGCGGTCTCTTTGGTGAAATCGCTATGCAATTTCATCGTTGGTTTGGCACCAGCCCAGTCGATGTGATACTTACCAGCAAATATTTGGCTTACGGGATTCTGTGTGGGTCTATTCTGTTACTAGCACTAGTTAAAGGGATTGGATTAATCGAGGTCCTGTTGTTAATTTCGCCTTGGGCCTTGATGTATGACCTGAATGATCCAGGAGGCTCAGGCCGAAAAGAAATTCTGCTCTTTGCTAGTTTTGCCTTTTTTGCCTTCTTGCAGGTCTTTAGTAAATCGCCTTCTAAATCGATATTCAAGCGCTGGGATTTCTACTATCTCATCATTGTGATGACGGTCATGGCTTTTGCGCATGAGGGTCTCATCTTTTTCTTCCCCTTCTTTTATCTACCCTTGTATTTGAAGCGCGGCTTTAATAAAAGCGATTTCCTAACATTCTGTATTCCTTACCTTGTTTCATTATTGGTCCTAGCGGTGCTATATGTATTTTTCAAAGGCAATAAAGAAACGGCTGATGCGATTTGCAATAGCCTCAACCCTTGGAGTGTCAATGGCTCTCTAGGGTGTGATGCCATTCATCTATTGGCAGGCAAGCATCCTAAGGCGCATATTGGCTTTATTAAGTCTTTTACACCTCTATTACTACTCACGATGATCCCGATCTATTGCTACGGTAGATGGGTTGCTGGTTTAACAAAGCAGCACTTGATGCTCACCATGGCGATTACTCTTCTTTTGACGGTGCCGCTATATGGCATTGCAATCGACTGGGGCCGCTGGATTCATGTTTCTGGGCTGTTATTTTTTATTACATTCTTTAGTCTAAAAGGATCAAACACTCCACGTCGTTATTCCTTGGTCACCGTGATGCTAATAGTATGTTTAGCTGTGCCATACACCTTCTACTGGCGTATCCCGCACACTGTGGGCGAGCATAAAGTCTTTTGGTGGTGGACTCAAGATCCTGCAGGCTATCTAGAAGCCTGGCGTCTAAAGTAATAAACGACATTGATGTCTAAAGCGATACTTAAATCTCCTGAATTACCGAATCATCAATATCGTTCTGATATCGATGGCCTCCGTGCTTTTGCAGTGCTATCGGTAGTGTTATTCCATGCTTTTCCAGAGATTATCTCTGGCGGCTTTATTGGGGTAGATGTCTTTTTTGTCATCTCCGGCTTCTTAATCTCAACCATCATCTTTGAAAAGCTAGAGCAGGGCAGCTTTAGTTTTATAGACTTTTATGCACGTCGCGTACGCCGTATCTTCCCCGCGCTGATCCTCGTATTAGTGACTTCATTTATCTTGGGTTGGTGCATTCTATTTGTCAGCGAGTACAAGCAGCTCGGTAAACATATTGCAGGTGGTGCAGGCTTCATTGCAAACTTTATCTTGTGGAGCGAGAGCAGCTACTTTGATAACTTAGCCGACACTAAACCTTTACTGCATTTGTGGAGTTTGGGTATTGAAGAGCAGTTCTATATTGTTTGGCCACCCATTCTTTGGGCTGCGTGGCGACTGCGTCTTCGTATCCTCCCCATCATTTTTACGATTGCAATTGCGTCTTTTGCGTGGAATGTGTTTAGCATCTCTATAGACCCTATTGCCACTTTCTACTCACCACTAACGCGCTTCTGGGAGCTACTGATTGGTTCTTTGCTAGCGTATGTGACCGTCTTTCAGGCAAAGTATCCAAAGCTAGCAGTTAGTTCAGTTTCTCAGGCTAATGCCTATTCTTGGATTGGTTGCGGATTATTTATTATTGGCTTGTTATTGATCAATAAAGAAAGTGGCTTTCCTGGGGCTTGGGCACTCCTGCCAACCCTAGGTGCAGCCTTTATGATTAAGGCTGGGCCAACCGCTTGGTTTAACCGAGTGGTGTTAGGTAATTCAGTTTTAGTATGGTTTGGCTTAATTAGCTATCCGCTATATTTATGGCATTGGTCGCTACTTTCTTTTGCCCGCATTTTAAGTAGCAGCGTTCCTGAGGTGGAGATTCGGATTGGAGTTGTAGTTCTATCCGTTCTTCTGTCTTGGCTCACCTATCGCTTTGTAGAGAAACCCATTCGCTTTGGAA
>JABMMT010000008.1 GCA_013205155.1 Betaproteobacteria bacterium
ATTAGTTGGTGCGTTCATGTTCTCTTATCTTTCCCAATGATGATCAAGCTACTTCATTCGGAAAATATTTAGCAATACAACGAATCGGATTGGGTGCAGCTTGTCCAAGACCACAAATAGAGGCATCGACCATGACTGTCGCTAAATCCTCCAGTGTTTCTTGATCCCAAGTTTTAGCTTGCATCAGTTTGGCTGCCTTACCGGTACCTACACGACAGGGGGTGCATTGACCACAACTCTCATGTTCAAAGAAGTGCATCACATTGAGCGCCATATCACGCGCTTTATCTTGATCACTAAAGACCATGACTGCTGCTGAACCAATGAAGCATCCATAGGGCTGCAAAGTATCAAAGTCCAAAGGAATGTCATTCATCGTTGCAGGCAAGATGCCACCAGATGCGCCGCCCGGTAAATAGCCATAGAACTGGTGACCCTCTTGCATACCGCCGCAATACTCATCAATCAACTCTTGAATCGTGATGCCCGCTGGAGCAAGTTTGACGCCAGGCTTTTTAACGCGACCGCTAAGGCTAAAACTTCTTAATCCTTTACGATCATGGCGGCCAAAGGAACTAAACCACTCTGGGCCGCGCTGCACAATATCACGCACCCAGTACAGTGTTTCAAAATTATGTTCTAGAGTGGGTCTACCAAACAAGCCTACTTGCGCAATATAAGGAGGGCGCATTCTGGGTTCACCACGTTTGCCTTCAATGCTTTCGATCATGGCGGATTCTTCACCACAGATATACGCACCTGCTCCGCGACGTAGTTCAATGGTCGGTAATTTAAATGGGGGATTGGCTTTGAGCTTCTCTAGCTCAATCTCCAGTAATTCGCGGCAACCGTGATACTCATCACGCAAATAGATATAGCAGGCATCGATACCGACCACGCTAGCAGCAATCAGTAACCCTTCCAAAAAGCGATGCGGGTCACGCTCTAAATAAGTCCGGTCCTTAAATGTTCCTGGCTCGCCCTCATCAATGTTGACAGCCATGAGCTTGGGCGCCGGCTGATCTTTGACAATCCGCCACTTCCGTCCTGCTGGAAAACCTGCACCACCAAGGCCGCGTAGTCCTGAGCTCTCCATTGCTTTAATAATGCTCTCGGCGTCTCGTTTGCCTTGGACAATATCTTTTGCCAAGGCATAACCACCTTGTTTGCAATAGGATTCGTAGCCAACATACCCTGGTGAAACTACTTGATTTTGTCCTTGCTGAGAAATACCCTGCTCTACTAATGATCCTGGATCAAAGTTAGCATCATCTATTGCCAAAGGTTGCGTCCTTAAATTATTGTTGACCGCAGCCGATACTTTGTCAGTTGTGGCAAAGAGCACAGGATATTGATGTACTACTGCTACAGGTGCTTGCTCGCAACGACCAATACAGGGCGCTGGAATCACTTTTATCTTGTCATTACCCAATATAGAGGGTAATTTTTCTAAGAGCTTTTGTGCACCAGCCAACTCACAGGCAATACCATTACATACCCGGATGGTAATGTCGGCTACAGGATCATTGCCACGTACCACTTCAAAGTGGTGATAGAAAGTGGCAACCTCATACACTTCAGCCATTGGCAAATTCATTTCTTTTGCTAAGGCGACTAAATGACGGTCATGCAAAGCTCGATATTCATCATTGAGCTTGTGAAGATTTTCAATTAATAAATCAGGACGATGCACAGCTTCGCCTACGAGACGGCGCACTTCTGCTAAAGAAGCATCGTCAGGCTGACGACCTTTAAGCTTACTTTTGCGACGAATGGTCTCCCTTAAATCATCAGCTGTTGCAACAGCAACCGCTTTGACTTCTTCAGAAGGCTTGGGATGATTCATATCTTGTAGTCTTTAATGTTCTGCCCCAACGCCTTACACGCTGAAGATTGATATTCATATTTCAAATTGACCAAGCTAGGCAAACTCTTTGCCGAGCCTAATTGATCAAATAACTGCCTAATTTTGGGTTATTTCACCTTCTAAGTCCTTGACGCCGCTCAAGGGATTTTAGCGAGGGTTAACCCTTATATTTTATAGTAAAGAAGGCCTAGGTTTATCGCCAGGAGGACGGGAGTAATCGATCTGTCGCTCATAAAGACGAGCACGATAGCAATCGTTGTAGCCCGGACTCCCAATTAGCCAGCCAATAGAGGTGCAATCCTCTTGAGCAGCAGATTCAATTGAGCCACAAGCAGACAGGCCGATTAAAGCGAATACGGAAGCGAAAAGAAGGCGCAATTTTGTTGAATTCATGCTTCAAGTCTACTGGATTATGGGCACAAGGGTTAAGGGAAGTATTGACTTGTCTTTATTGCATAAACTTGACAACCATCATTTAGCAGGAGGAAAGCCCATCTTTTGCGCCCACATATTATTAAAAGCATGAATCACTGGTTTTTCATAAACACCTGCTTTGGTGTAAGGCTCATCTTTTA
>JABMMT010000002.1 GCA_013205155.1 Betaproteobacteria bacterium
CCATTTTCATAATGATCCACAAACACTTTTCCAACAGCATAAGTAGCAGCTGCACCAAATCCAGCCATAGTAGCGATCCCAACTAAATTACCGAAAGGAATCCACTTCAATAAAACAGGGACGGCAAGTTGCGCTCCATAGGAAGGAAGTAGAGTGGCTAGCAAAGTGGAGATGACGCCACTTACAACATACTTAGATGGTTTTTCATCATATAAAGCAGAAATATTGACAATCAAATTAGCCTGTACACCTGCTAAAGCAGCAAGATCCAGTCCATTTACAGGAATGAGGGTTGCAGCAGCAGCCCATTTTGATGCAGAAGTGATTAGTTGATTGCTTAAATCTTCCCGAGTAGGGGTTATTGATGAGACTTCATTCGATGCATTTGCAATTGCTTCCATCTTTACTCTCCTAGTAATTACTGTTTAAAGTGAAAAAATAACATCTATATATTTACTTTTTATGACATCTAGCCTAAAAATTACTCTGAATACATCATTTACTTAACCAAAACAGCAGGTGATGCAGGAATCGAACCATTCACCTTATTGAGATTTAGTAACTGTGCCATCATATTAATTACTACTGGGGAGAACCCATTATCCTTTGAGGGTATCTCATAGGTGTTACCACGGTAATTCACACTTGCCAATGGGTTCTCTAGTTTCTGATTTTTCTTCACTACAAATATTGGGACTAGGTCTGAGCTTTTTTGAACAACACCAGCCGTAGGGTTAATAGTTACCTGAAAATCAGCCTGGTTACTTTGTAATTTTAAGATTTCACCGAGGTATTGGTAGATATCACGATTAGATCTAACCCCAAAAGCAATCGAGGTCTTACCTGCAACAGGAAGTGCATCAGAAGTAATACCAGAGCTCTCTATTTTGTCCTTTGAGCTAGCCACAGGTTTGGCGCAAAAGTAAGAAGAACCGAACTCATTCTTAACCTCGTCCGTATACGCACTTTCGCCGAAACAGAGAGTGATGGCCTCATTCATTTGCATTAATTGATAGTAGGCCTCCTTCTTACCAACTGCTGGAAAAGATTTCATACTCAACTTATCGACATTTTTGGACGAAAGATAGGATGGCAGGACAGTAGCCGCTAAAGTTTGCGTTAGCTGAGGCCCTATGGGGGTTTCAAAATGATTTGTCTGGGTCGTTAAGTTGTACTTAATTAGTAAATCGATAACCGATTGAAATTGCTTAAAAGACTTTGCATATGGGCTATTGATATACATCTCAACTTTTCCATCCGGCTTTACAAAAGAAACCGAGCCTACCAGCAAATAAATCATCAATTCGCCCGGTACATTTCCAGAGGCAAAGTAATTTACCGTTGATAGAGGAATTCTGCTATTGAAACTGGTTTGAAAGGTAGCATTATCTAAGGAGGACTGCGTATAGTTAAAAGAGCTACCGACGCTTACGTTTGGAGTAATGGATAAAGCTGATGTAGCAGCACTGAATACACCTGCGCCAAGAACACTATTACTCCAAGTTCCGCCAACACTCGCTGAAAAGTTTCCTGTTCCAATAATGCTAGGGATATCTAAAAAACTCAAGGGTAATCCATCTGCAGCGCGAACAACGTTTAATAAAATATTATTAAAGTTGTACTGCTCAACAGTATTTTGATATTCCGCAGCCATTGAGTTAAAGGACGGGCTCCGCACAGCACAACCGCTAATAAACGCACAAGAAGTCACAACTGCTAGTGCCCTCTTTAAAGTCTGACTTTTCATCCTAGAATAAACCTCATTAAAAAAAAGAAACATGTAAAAAACAGGGTAACCAGCACTACCTGTATCAGAAAATAAGACCAAAGCATTATGATTCCAAGAAAACCACTACGACCGGTTTTTGCAACCCTCAACCAAGACAAAAACATAAATAAAGCCCCAAGTACAACTGAAACTAATATGATTTTTAGGGCAATTGTTAGCGTAAGCAAAAAAATTCTTTCATTAATGGTGGATCAAAAAAAATAGATTAATTGAGGATTAATATACAATCAAAACATAATATAAACAAGCATTCATTGAGAAATTTTAAAAGAATACCCAAAATAGCGCGTTAAAATAGTATACCTTTGAGTCATTATTTAAATAAGTGAATATTCATAAGAAATTCATAAATTTATGTTAAGGGATCAAATATATCAATATCTAGCCTACATAAATCAAAGGGGGTGATGCAGACTCAATCTTTGACTTTTCTTCAGGCTAATCTTGGAAAGCCCAAAATACAGATGTTTCTTTGATCCCCTCCCCATGCCAGGCTAGCAATTAAGTGGCTGATCAAAAAAAAGATGCTGTCATTTGGGAGCGCCCAAATAGAACAAATTGATTTCAATTCAGAGGGTCAGAGCTTTAAAGTACTAATATTTGAATATCTTAATTTCTATCTCGGCTGTGTTATCGTAAGTCTTTTGCGTTAATTCTTAAATAATAATACCGTTGCATAGTTAGGTTAGCATTGCGCTATGAATATTAAAAACTATCTTATAGGCATAATTGCCATTCTTTTGGTAATGTTCATACCTACCCTAAATTGGCTTGATAAAAAGTATTCTTTCGACCCATTAAAGCTGGAAAGTGGCAATACTAATAGCTCGGATAAAAGTAAAAACCCAGATTTGCTAGCCGCTAATTCAAGTGACGACTCCAATAAAACTTCGAGTCTGCAAACTGAAAAACCAACAAATACCAAGACTGAAACCCCTTCCCAGCCGGAAACAGGCGAAGAGTCGATCTCCATCCTCAACAAACCCCCACCTGAGGGTGCAACACTTCCTAGAAGTATCTGTATGGTAACCAGCGTAGATCTTAAATGGGAAGGAATCTTCGCCACCGTGTTCACAAATCTTGCAAGTGAAAGCTGCGATGTCCCGGCTTTTAAAACGATGAGTATTGCCTCTGCAGGCGCTCAAGTAGGACCCGTCAACCAGAACTTTCACACAACCAAAACTGGGCCTTACTATACTACCGCAACAAAGGATTTAACTGTCTCGGATAGGGAGTTCACCTTCATTGGTAGCCAGAGATTTGCACAAACTATTAGCCTAAAGATAGGTTGGCTTGACATCCTCCGCAATCCAGAGTTTTTGGTTGGCACTAGTGTTATCAGAAGGGCTCAGTATTTCCCTCTAAGGGCTCAACAGGATATGAACGCTTTTTGGTCGCCTGGAGAACCAGCCTATGTTTTGATAACTCCAAATGGTGAAACGTACCTCATGACGCATTACAGCGTAAAGCTACTGCCTGGCCTCAATCGCTACAACTTATTGTCCTTAAATAAACTTCTCATTCTTCCTCCTAACTGGAAATTTGTTAAGGCAGAAATCACAAAACCAATATGGATAACTCAGGGATCTGAGCAGGCCTATACACAAATCATGACTTACGATAATTTAGGCAACATCTACGTTAAAGCCGATCTGAAAGCAACGGTAGACTTAAAAAATGCTACTAAGTAAATCTTAAATTATTTAGCTACAGAATTTTTAGAGTTGGCATTCTTGAAATCATCAAAAATTAATGGTAGACCACTCTGACCAGAGCCAAAAATAACAATCTTTGCATTGTTTGAATTTGCCAATTTCTCAGTTGCCTGAATACCAGTAAGACGCAAATAATTGTCCGTCAGGCCGGATCCTATAGTATCTTGGAAACTCTTGATTCCGCCTGCCTCTATTTTCTTTCTTTCAGCCTCTTTTTGAGCAGCCTGTAGAACAAAAACCATTGCATCCGCTTTTGCTTGTTCAGTTACTTTCTGCTGCATTGCCTGCGCGACAGATTCAGGAAATTCAACATTGGTAATTTGAACGCTATTAATGTCAAGTAAATGCAATTTAATTAAACCATCTGGATTAAATGAGTTAATAATTCTTTCATTGGTATCGATAGCTATATCTTTGGCTGCAGCCGTAAGAGAAGATGTGAATGCATCTTTGGATGATAATTTCCCAATTACTTGTCGGGTGATCTGTGTAACCTCAGGCGTAACAATTTTGCTAACATAATCAGTGCCAATATATTTATGAAGATAAGGCACTGTTTTGGAATCAATCTCGAATTGAAATATGACTGTAGCCTTCGTTTTTAACTGATCAAGTGTCAGTACTTCGAGGTTAAGCGTTTGACTTTGAGTTTGGATTGAGTATTGAGTAACTTTGCTCCATGGCACAAGAATGTGGGCACCTTCGTTTAAGATATTTTTAGTGTTTACACCATTAGCTAAGGGGTTATAAATAACACCTACATACCCAGCAGGAATTACATGCAGTATTTCCGGCAATAGAACTATGAAACTTGATACAAAAATAATGCCGCCAACGGCGATAGCAAGTAGATTCTTTTTTATCAAAAGCTTCAGATAGGCGATCTTCGATTGAACCAATTCATTCATACTGTTTAGGTGCTCTGTGCTAGCATTCCATTTTGAATTTTAATAAGATGATCAGACTTAGAATAGTACTGATCATCATGGGTAATAGCAATGATAGTTTTACCTTGATTTTTAAGTTCGGGAAGAATAAATTCATAGAAATATTTTCTAAACTCTGGATCCTGATCAGAGGCCCACTCATCTAAAACAATTATGGGCCTGTCTTCCAATATTGCAGTTATCAAGGCAATCCTCTTTCTCTGACCTGTAGAGAGATTGATATCGGAAAAACTGTTATCAGAGATTTTAGTCTTTTCAGACATCCCAAGCAGATCAATAGCAGCAGAAATTACCCTGTCATCTGCCGTGTAAATACCATACAGCCTTTTGAATAAGTGAAAGTCACTAAAAACAACTGAAAATAAATTACGATACGCAGGACTTGCAGGTTGGCTTACGAGATCTCCATTAAAATAAATACCGCCAGATGTTGGCTTATATAGGCCAATTAATAATCGAATTAGCGTCGATTTTCCGGAGCCATTATTCCCCCTTACAAAGTATATTTTTCCTGGCTCAAAAATATAGCTGACAGGCCCAATAGAGAAGGACTTGTCACTCTTATTTTCATCATATTGATAAACAAGGTTTTTTAACTCTAGTGACTTCATCGCAGAGAAATTTTCATCCCCCGTAGTATTGTCTTCACTGGCCTCAATCTTATTGAGCTTTTCCTCTAAAAGCAAAAGCTCCTCTGCTGAAGCGCTCGCCTGTGCCAACGGAGGAATGTTTCCAACAATACCTCCAAGCGCTCCAACTAAAAACATAATTGAAGTCGTAATGGATTGGACGCTGTTAGAGTAATCTTTAAAAAGAACTGGCAACACAAATACTGCGATACCTACCAATATATAAAAGAAAAGTTGCGGAGCAATTGTCGCATTCACTAAGGCAAACATTGCCTCAATCTTCATGGACTTAGATTTTCTAGATCCAAAGACAATTTCGCTAGATAATTCTGCAGCTCTTTTGGAGTTCATCTTAATTTCTTTGAATCCATCCATGAAATCAGAAAGAACTTTTAGACTCTCGCCCTCGTAATGCCATGCTTCACTGAATGCTTTGGTTGTCTTTGAGATTCGATTGGAAACAAGGAAAAATATTATAAAGGATGCGACTAAAACAATTAAAAAAGCTGGAACTGATACGAAACCAATATAAATCAGCAGAAAAATTAAAGTTGAGGCTGATTGGGCAATCTGTACGATACTTAAGATAGACTGAGAAACTGTTTGTGTGTCTCTTACCAAAATTTGTAATATCCAAGGCCGACCAATACCATCTATCGTCTTTAAGTCAGCCTTTAAAACTTGCGACATAATGCGTATCTTAAAAGTATGCATCAGAGACTGGGTCGAAATGACATTTTCTTTACTAGATTTTCTTAGAGCATATAAATAGATAAAGAGCAAAATAATGAATGCAAAGAATTGCCATACGGCAGTTTTGCCAGTAGATGCAATGCTGGCTGATTTATTAATTAAAGCGATTAGCCCAGTATTGGCTAAACCCCCTAAGCAAGAGAGCAGTATGAGCTGCTTTAATTTAACCGTACCCTCTCGTTGAATAAAACGAAATAAGGGAGCATCAAAAATCATAATAAACCTTGAAATTATTAAGAAGTCTTTTTATTTGAAGTAGTTCTTTGCGTAACTTCTTTAGCTAAAGCCCGATAATCATCAGCGGCATAAGAATTTTTGTCATATTCAATTATACTTTCACTAAATGATGGCGCCTCAGCTAATCTAATATTTTCTCTAATCTTTGTTTTAAAAACCTGATCGCCGAATTGCTGGACCAAGTTTTCCAATACATCGTGAGCGTGCCTTGTCCTAGAGTCGAATCTCGATGCAATAAAACCCAATACCTCCAAATCAGGATTTAGGATTTCTTGCACATCTTGGATAGTATTAATAAGCTGAGTTACTCCAGATAGGGTCATGACATGTGTGGTCACAGGTACCAATAATTCCTTTGCAACAGCAAGCGCATTTAAGGTTAGTAGGCCTAGCGTTGGTGGTGTATCAATCAATACATAATCATAAGCATCAACTGGCATTTTTTTAAGGCGCCTTTTGAGAATAGTCTCAACTGCTAGCTCACCAGACAAGACCTTTTCAATTTGAGCCAGTTCTTGAGAAGCAGCAATAATATCTACCCCAGGAACACCGCAGGATCCAATAACACTGGTCAAGGATTCGGTGGACTTAAAAATTAGCATAGCCCCGTCCTCAGGGCCGTTCGCTCCCAGCCAATCGCTTGCATTAGCCTGGGGGTCAAGGTCAATCACCAACACTCTATTCTGCAGTTCGGCCAAGCAGGCAGCCAGATTGACAACTGTAGTTGTTTTGGCGCATCCGCCCTTTTGATTGGCGACGGCAATTATTCTCATTTGAGCGCTCCAAAAAATCTTAGGGGTAATTAGACCCCCCATTAAAGTCTTTCTGAATTATCCTTCAATCCACCCCTACATCCTTAATAGCAAATTTTAGGCCATCAAATCTAAAAATAATCTTCATCTCTCTTCTGCTGATGGCCTAATAATGCCCCTTTTTGATGCATAAAAGACTTCTAAGTGACTTATTTAATAAATAATATTATTTGGCCTCTTAGAATGATTAAGTTTTAAAACCATAAAACCCACAGGAATAACACCATGTTAATCAAAATACTTTTAATATCTGCGCTGATTGGGTCTGCTATGGCCATATTTTTTGGCAAAAGCACGAAAGAAAATGCTGCAAAAGGTGCAGCAGGCGGATTATTGATAGCCCTCTCTTTTTTGATTCAGCTGTTCTTTTTTGGCCTTTTATCCATAGCTGGTATTTGGGTTGTTAGCAAAATACTCTAATACATTAAATAGGTTTTACATTACAAATACTAGTTATCCCTCTGGTGAGGGATAACTAGAACACATTACTAGCAGCCTACTAGATTAACATCCGCAAGTAGTTACAGAGCCACAAGTAATACATGTGCTCGACGTTGTTGGATATGAGCTGGCCAATAAACCAGAGTCTTGCTCAAGTAAGTCATCGGTCAAGTTAATACTAACTACATCGTCAAATTGAATTTCTTGAAAATTTGCATAATTCATGTGTATCTCCATGTGTTTAGGTGAATGAAATTTGTGCTACAAATAAGTAATTAAAAGTAGGTAAAAAAAACCTACGTTTATTTTATAAACTAATTATTGGTTCTATTTCTATGAATTTCTATGCATGAATAACATAACTTGTTAATAAGCATTTGTTAAGATAAAGACATGGACTACAAGTCAGGACTCAAGCTCAATTTAGATGAATTTCTATTAAAAACAGCAACGATCGATGAGAGGCTTTCTGCTTTATTTATTGAAATTTCTAGTCAAAAAATAAACACTCTTGAAGCGGCGGAACAATTAGCGCAATGGTGTAACGCTAGCACAAGCGGAGATTGGAAAAAATTTGCAGCTTGGCTTTCATATAGAAAGACTTCATTCGATAAAGCTTTATCTAGGCTATCAACTCTTCATAAAAATCCAGAGGTAGAGTACCCCGAATGGATAAAAGATTCCGAATGGATCATACGAGCCTTAACTAGTGAAAGTTTAAGTAAACCTGTACTAAATAGGCAGAACTGTGAATTTCTGTATCCATTTTCTGATTTATTTAACGAAGTAATTGAAGCGAGCCTTGCTGCACAAATTCAAAAATGTAAATCAATCGACCTAAAAATATTCAGTCAAGAAGCGCTTGATGACTTAACGCGTGCCCTATTAAAGGAATTGACTGACTTATCTGCAAAGGTAATTTATCAATTATTTATAGGGCAAAAAGTAGTGGATGCTAATGAGGAGTCATCCCAAGAAAATGACTCTTTGTATTATTTAAAGTTTTTAGCATGGATGAGGGTAGCCGGATGGAGTGAAGTATTAAAACGCTGGCCAGTTCTCATCAGACTATTAGCAGTAGCAACCAGACAATGGATAAACAATTCCTCCCAAATCATTCACAGATTATCTGAAACTGCTAACCAAGCAAAGAATTCAATACATAAGACCCCTCTAGATTCGAATCGGATTATCGCAATTGACATTAATGTATCTGATGCACATAACAATGGTCAATCAGTAGCCATTATCAGCTTTGATAATGGCATTAAGCTTGTGTACAAACCTAAAGATTTAAAACTTGATCTTGAATTTGAGAAATTTCTTAAATACATTTCCTCACTTGGATCTCCAATGCATTTGGAAATCCCAAAGGTATTTATTGCTACTCATTATGGTTACACAGAATTTATTACGTACAAATCCTGTCTTCGGGACGAGGAAGTAAAACATTTTTTTACTCAGATGGGCGGATGGTTGGCCCTTTTCTATATATTTATAGCAACGGATATGCATGAAGAAAACTTTATTGCACACGGGAAAACCCCTTATCCAATTGACTTAGAGATGATGCTACATCCACTTATACGTGATGAGGACATCACGCTAGCTTCTCAGGACGCATCCAAAGAAGCTCAAAATATATTAATGTCATCCGTCATGATGATCGGCATGCTACCAAGCTTTTCATATGGGCCAAATGGGGAGCCACTATATTCATATGGCTTAAAGCCCGAGACAGACCCAGTGATTGTAGAAGGCTGGGCAAATATCAACAGTAAAAATATGAGGCGTGCAAAATTTAAAAAAAATGGCAAGTCCTATTTCAATGTACCCGAGCTGAAAGATGCTCCAGTAGATTTAAAGAAATACATACCCAATATCACTGATGGTTTTAATTCCCTCGCTAAATTTTTACTTGAAAATAGATCTGCCATTCTTAATAGCGCTTCATTGCATGCAATGAATGTAGTCACTTCGCGACGCGCCCTAAGGCGCACTCATTTTTATTTTATGCTCGGGCACAGGCTTAAAGACCCGCAATTTCTTAGTAACGGAGTGTTATGGAGTGCTCAAGCAGATTTTCTTATCCGCCCTTTTAAGCTTGATGGTAGCGATGAATTCGGAACCACTTTGATTTTTTCAGAGATCAATGCTCTGCTCAATTTAAATATTCCCTACTTTACAATCTCTACTAATGGATTATCGCTACACGATGAAATGGGATGTTCCGAAGCTGCAGGGAAAAAATCAGGCTTTGACCACGCTAAAGAGAGATTTAATAATTTCACTTTTGATGAAATAGCATGGCAATCACATCTAATTGAAATGAGTGCTTACTCAATTACCTCAAAAGAACATAATGCATCGAAACCTAGATCGATATTCGCATCTAACTCGAAAATGTTAAGTGACCAGGAATTAGAAGATGAGGTTAAATCTATTTATGACAAGATTAAGCAAAGCGCAATTGAAATCAATGGCAGTTGTACTTGGTTAGGATTTCAATGGATAGATGCACATAATCGCGTTGGGCAATTGGCTCCACTTGGACTGAATTTATACGAGGGTAATGCTGGAATGGCGCTATTTCTTGCTGCCTATGCAAATGTTTTTGCCGATCAAGACTCTAAAAATAATGCAATGGCAGTCCTTAAACCATTCTTAAAGGCGATGGACGAGCAAGACTTTAATGCAGGGATTCGACAAATTGGCTTGGGTGGTGCAACCGGAGTTGGCGGGCAAATTTATACCCTAACAACACTTGCTGAGCTAATGGAGAGCGATGAACTTCAAGAACGAGCAGTTATCTTGGCGGATCTAATAACCACAGATATGATCCATTCCGATAGAAAATTTGACGTTATTGGTGGTGGCTCAGGAGCCATCCTAGGCCTAATGAAGCTATATCGAGCCACAAATGAAAAGCGTGTTCTTGCCAAGGCGGAGGAGATTGCACAGTTTCTCCTAGATTCAAGAAAGTCCATTGATGGCTTTGTATTGTGGCCATTTGATGAAACTAATCGCGCCTTAACCGGCTTCTCACATGGTACCGCTGGCTATGCTTATACCTTTTCATTGCTAGCCAAGGCAACCAATAACCCAAAATATCAGAATGCTGCTGAAGAGTGCCTTGCCTACGATGAAAGTGTATTTTCACATGATGAAGGGAATTGGCCCGATAAAAGAAATACAACAAACCTTCAGAATCCAAGTAAGAAATTATTGTTTTTATGTCAGTGGTGTCACGGATCAG
>JABMMT010000064.1 GCA_013205155.1 Betaproteobacteria bacterium
ACAATGTACTGGGTACATTGAATTTGGCGCAAGCAGCCAAGAAGCATCACACCACTAACTTTGTCTTAATTAGCACGGATAAAGCAGTACGACCAACCAATGTGATGGGTGCAACAAAACGTTTTGCCGAATTAGTATTGCAAGCCTTAGCAAATGAAGAAAATTCTGGCACCTGCTTCTCGATGGTGCGTTTTGGCAATGTCTTAGGTTCTAGTGGCTCAGTGGTGCCCTTGTTCCGCGAGCAGATTAGAGCAGGGGGTCCAGTGACTCTGACCCATGCTGAAGTGACACGTTATTTCATGACCATTCCTGAGGCGGCGCAGTTAGTGATTCAGGCTGGTGCGATGGCTAAAGGTGGTGAAGTCTTTGTTTTAGATATGGGTCAACCAGTCAAGATTTATGACTTAGCTAAACGCATGGTTGAGCTATCTGGTTTAAGTGTCAAAAATCCTCAAACGGGTGCCGGTGATATTGAAATCGTTGTTACTGGATTGCGTCCAGGCGAAAAACTTTACGAAGAGCTCCTGATTGGTGAAGATCCAACTTCTACGACTCATCCTCGCATCATGATGGCCAGGGAAGACTTTTTGCCTTGGGAGGCTCTCAGAGCTGAATTAGCATTACTTCAAGAAGGTCTGTCTAAGGATGATTTTCAGATGCTGGTTGGGCAGCTCCAGCGCCTAGTCAATGGCTATCAGCCTTCGGGCAACTACAAGCCTTAATTTGCTGAATGCATCACTCTAGTACAGCCTAGGGAAGTCCTTGGCTTGGGGTAATTGGCTTACTTTGACTTTATAATCAAAGTCTTAGCAAATTTATAGAAATTGCCACTTACCCCACTTCAAGCCTATGAGTAGTCAATCGGATTCATTGCACGGTTCAACCCTGCCTTCAGAGCGGACCTTTGGTTTCGTCTTTACCGGAATTTTCCTCATTATTACCGGCTACCTCTGGTATCACGATAGCAAGCCATTGGCAATTCAGATCTTTTTGGTCTTGGCGGTCGCTTTCTTTGCCTTTGCTCTTTTGATGCCGATTGTGCTACGCCCTTTTAATAAGGCTTGGTACAAATTAGGTTTACTGATGGGGCGCGTAGTGAGTCCAATCGTTTTAGGCGTTTTGTTCTTTATTCTCATTTCCCCCATTGCTATTGTGATGCGCTTGGCTGGTAGAGATGCCCTCAGGTTGCGTAAGCAAAATGTCCAGTCGCATTGGATTGATCGTGCGCCACCTGGACCACCCTCTGAGTCTTTTAAAGAACAGTTCTAAAGAATATTTAGCAAATCAAAATTACAGAGGTTATTTATGTCATTTATTAAAGAGTTATGGAAATTTTTAAGAGTCCGTAAAAAGTTATGGCTCTTGCCAATTATTATTGTGATGGTGATATTAGGTGGCTTGTTGTTGTTGGCTGCTAAGAGCTCAGTAGTAGCACCATTTATTTACACTTTGTTCTAAGAGCGAAGTACAAATACGCGTATGAAGATACTAGGAATCTCCGCTTACTACCACGATTCTGCTGCTTGCTTAGTAGTGGATGGCGAGGTAGTGGCTGCTGCTCAGGAAGAGCGCTTTACTCGTAAGAAGCATGATCAAGCCTTTCCAAGCAATGCGATTGACTATTGCTTAACGGAAGTAGGCTGCACTCCAGCAGATATCGATTATGTGGTTTTCTATGACAAGCCATTCTTAAAGTTTGAGCGTCTGCTTGAGACCTATCTAGCTTATGCACCAGTAGGCTTTAAATCCTTTGCTACAGCATTACCAGTCTGGTTGACTGATAAGCTCTTTCAGAAGTCCGTGATTACTGGCGCCCTCAAGAATTTGTGGGGTAAGAATATTGACTGGGAAGCGCGCTTACTCTTTTCCGAGCATCACTTAAGTCATGCCGCCAGTGCATTCTTCCCTTCGCCATTTGAAGATGCCGCCATTCTGACGATGGATGGTGTTGGTGAGTGGACAACCACTTCTCTAGCAATTGGTCATGGCAATAAGCTTGAAGTCCATAAAGAAATTCATTTTCCGCATTCATTAGGTTTGCTGTATTCAGCCATTACTTACTACACCGGCTTTAAGGTGAACTCTGGCGAGTACAAAGTCATGGGCTTGGCCCCTTATGGCGAACCAAAGTATGCGCAGCTGATGAAAGATCATCTGATCGACATTAAAGAAGATGGCTCATTCGCTTTAGACATGAGTTACTTTAACTATTGCACTGGTCTGACGATGACCAATGAGAAGTTTGATCAATTATTTGGTGGTCCACGTCGTAGCGAAGAAACAATGCTGACTCAACGCGAGATGGATCTCGCTGCTTCGATTCAAGCAGTTACTGAAGAAGTGGTGATTAAGTTAGCCCGTGGCATTCGTAAATCGACTGGTCAAACCAATTTGTGCCTTGCTGGTGGCGTAGCGTTGAACTGCGTTGCTAACGGCAAGCTTTTGCGTGAAAACATTTTTGACAATATTTGGATTCAGCCTGCAGCCGGTGATGCTGGTGGAGCAGTTGGAGCTGCACTAGCGGCTTATTACATGATGTTGGGCTTACCCCGTAAGGTAGATCCAGCTTTGCAAGATGGTATGAAGGGCTCTTACTTGGG
>JABMMT010000065.1 GCA_013205155.1 Betaproteobacteria bacterium
AAGCAGCTGTGAAGGGCATTACGCCAACTCAACCTGCGCCGATTAGCCAACCACGCCCTACTCGTACTGAAAAAGTACAAGCTGAAAGCTCTGGTGGTTTCTTTGGATTTATCAAGAAGATGTTCTCTTCTTCTCCTGCAGTAGAAGAGAAGCCAGTAGATAACAATGCCCGTGGTCGCAATCAAGGACGCAATGCCAATGGTGGCGATCGCAACCGTGGCCGCAATCGTCGCGGTGAGCGTAACGATCGCAATGGTGAGCGTGCAGAACGTCCAGCAGCGAATGCCGCTGAAGGTACTACTGAAGGTAATAACGGTAATCGGAATAACCGCAACAATCGGAATAACCGCAATCAAAATGGTCCAAAGCCTGAGCGTCAAGCAAACCCAGCTGCAGTCACTCCTGCAACGGAAGCTGCTCCTGGTACTGAAGCTACACCGAGCGCTGATGGCGAAGAGCGTCGTGGCCGTGGTCGTAATCGTCGTGGCCGTGGTCGCGGTCAACGCGGTGAGGACACTAGCGATACAACAACTACTCCACCAGTAAGCGCTTCTACTTTTTCAGGGCCTCCTCCGGGAATGGCTGGCGCATCTGCAACGATGCCAATGCAAAATATTGCCAATAGCTTTGGTAATGTAAAGCCTGCGATAGTTAAAAAGGAAAGAAGCCCTCGTGCACCTCGCGCGCCGCGCCCAGCACAAGCAGAAACTTCAACTCCAGTAGTGGCAGTAGCTGCTGCTATTGAAGTGATTGTGAAGCCTGCACCAGAACTTCCGAAGATTGCCTTCCAGGCGCTTGAAGAAACTCCTTTGCATAGCGTTGTGCAATCTGCTGGAATGATCTGGGTTGCTACTGACTCAAGCAAAATGGCTGAAGTTCAAGGTCAGATTCAGGCAGAGCCAGTAGTAGAAAATGTAGGCAGAACACCAAAACCTGCAGCTAGTCAGCCACAAGGTCCAATGGTTTTAGTTGAAACCGGCGGCCAAGAAAAAACGGTTTAAAGCTTTTTCTCCAGACTGCCATTTATCCCACAAAGATATTTGGCAGCTTGGCAGAAACCCCTTTTCACAGCCATAATCAATAATATGGTTGAAAAAGTAATCCCCATCCGAATCGATGAAGGCACGGGCCTTAGGCTGTCCATTCCTGGACAGTTAGTTGCGCCCCATGCCCACACCAAAGACGCTAGAGGTCGAACTCTGCGCGACCTTCGGATCTCGGTGACTGATCGCTGCAATTTTCGCTGCACCTATTGCATGCCAAAAGAAGTATTCAACCAAGATTACCCTTATCTTTCACACAAAGAATTACTGAGCTTTGAAGAAATTACTCGCCTCACCACTATCTTTGCTAGTTTAGGTGTTGAAAAAATACGTCTCACTGGTGGCGAACCATTACTCCGCAAGAATTTAGAAGTATTGATTGAAATGCTGGCACAAGTTCGAACCCCTGAAAACAAGCCATTAGATCTGACCTTAACGACCAATGGCAGCATCCTCCGTAAAAAAGCTACTGCATTAAAAGCCGCAGGCTTACAAAGACTCACTATCAGCTTAGATGGTTTGAATGATGAGATCTTTAAAAAGATGAATGATGTTGATTTTCCTGTGGCTGATGTATTAGATGGCATCTTAGCGGCACAGGAGGTAGGCTTTGAAAATATCAAAGTCAATATGGTGATTAAAAAAGGAACGAATGATCATGAAATTCTTTCTATGGCAAAGCATTTTAAAAATAGCAGCGTGATTCTGCGTTTTATAGAATTTATGGATGTAGGTAGCTCTAACGGCTGGAATATGGCTGAAGTACTTCCATCTAAAGAAGTCATCGCTCTCATTCATGAAGTATTTCCACTAGAACCAATTCAAGCAAATTACACAGGTGAAGTGGCGCAACGCTGGCGCTACCTTGATGGCTCAGGAGAAATTGGCGTCATCTCCAGTGTGACTCAAACCTTCTGCCATGAATGTACTCGTGCCCGAATCTCCACAGACGGTCAAATGTACCAATGCTTATTTGCAAACCATGGTTTTGATTTCAAGACCCTATTGCGCTCTAGTCATAGTGATTTAGAAATTGCCAATGCCATCATGAGCACTTGGTCTAGTCGAGATGACCACTATTCTGAAATTCGGGGATCGAATACCGCTAACCAATCGACCGGTAATCGCAAAGTCGAAATGTCTTATATCGGCGGCTAATGATTGCTGCAGAACACATGACTGGATTAATCCTTGCTGGTGGCAGAGCACAGCGGATGGGTGGAATTGATAAAGGCCTTATTCCATTTTTAGGCAAACCTCTAATTGCCTCGGCGATTAATCGACTCCAAGCTCAAGTCAGTGGAATTTTGATTAATGCTAATCGCAACATCACCCAATATTCGACCTACGGTTATCCAGTGATTGAGGACGAAACTCCTGATTTTTCTGGGCCGCTAGCAGGCTTCTCTGCTGGACTAAAAGCCTGTAAGACGCCCTATCTTTTGACCGCTCCCTGCGATTCGCCGCTCCTGCCTATCAACCTTGGAGCCCAGTTAGCTGCAGAAATGGAACGTAGCGATTTTCAATTGGTCTACGCCTCAAGCAAAGAGAGCGATGGCAAAGTGTGGGCGCAACCGGTTTTCTGTTTAATGCGTACAGATTTAATTGACTCACTAAAGCTCTTCTTAGAAAGTGGTAATTTCAAAATCGATCGCTGGTTTAAAGAGTTGCATTCAAGTACGGTGATATTTGAAAACGCTAATGCCTTTGCGAATATCAATACTCCAGAAGAACTCAAAGCTTTAGAAGAAGCCTCTTGATGAACCATTCACCTAATAACCCCATTTTCTTAAGCTCCTCATTACATGTAGACGATGCTCGCAAAGCGATTACACAAATGGTGGATGAACTTCTCGCGGAAGCTCGACTTCTTAATAACTCTGCAGAAATCAACATCGTTTCATTGGATCAAGCAATCAACCGAATTTTGGCTGAAGATGTCTTATCGCCGATTGATGTGCCATCAGCAGATAACTCTGCTATGGATGGCTTTGCCTTTAATGGTAAATGTCTGGAAATAAACTCACTCGACATCACTCTTGCTGTAGTTGGAACAGCCCTTGCTGGTAAGCCTTATGAAGGCAAGGTTAGCGACGGTGAATGTCTCAAGATCATGACTGGCGCACTCATGCCATCTGGCTGTGACACAGTCATTCCTCAAGAATTAACTACTAGCGACAATCCTGAATTCATTACTTTTAGACAAAATCAACTCAAGCCTGGTGAGAATCGTCGCTTACGCGGCGAAGATTTACAAAAGGGTAAGCCAGCAATTGCTGCTGGTCGTTTATTGCGCCCCTCTGATTTGGGTCTAGCAGCATCTCTTGGCATTGCATCACTAAAAGTCAAACGCAAACTGAGAGTAGCTATTTTGTCTTCAGGTGATGAGCTTCGATCCTTAGGTCAACCCTTAGAGAGCGGATGCATTTATGACAGTAATCGCTATAGCCTCACTGGGCTACTGAACCGACTCAATCTTGAAATAATCGATTGCGGCATTGTGCGTGATGATCCTAAATCTTTGAAGGAAGCCTTTATTGAGGCCTCCACTCAAGCCGATGTCTTAATTTCTTCTGGTGGAGTTTCAGTTGGTGAGGCAGATTTCACTAAGCAAATCATGCAAGAATTAGGTGATGTCGGATTTTGGAAGATCGCAATGAGGCCAGGTCGGCCAATGGCTTTTGGAACACTGAAGCCAGTTCCAGGCCAATCATCAGCTAAGAGAACCTTGTTCTTCGGTTTACCCGGTAATCCCGTAGCAGTCATGGTGACTTTCTACCAATTTGTTCGAAGCGCACTCTTGCAGTTGAACGGCGCGAGCCAAACTGAAGTTCCACTAAGCCAAGCTATTTCAGAAACCCCAATTCGTAAAAAGCCAGGTCGCACTGAATTTCAGCGGGCCATCTTAGGGCGTAACGCTGAGGGGAGACCCACAGTTAGACTGACTGGCAGCCAAGGGGCTGGCATTTTGCGCTCCATGAGCGAAGCAAGCTGTTTCATCATTCTCCATCACGATCAAGGAAATATTGCTGCCGGAGACTGGGTAGATGTGGCGCTTTTTGATGGACTGCTTTAAGATTGCGTCATCATGAAACTTAGCAAAAAAGAATTGGTCTTCCTCGACCCTATGCATACCGCCAAAACTTTAGTGTTGGTTTACCTATGCTTTTCAGTCCCTATCGTTCTATTGGCACTCTTTGTCGCCTTTGTCCGCGATGGTGCGATTCCTGGCTTTACCGTACTTTCAGCATTAGTTCTGAATGCTTTGCTTGGCTTTGGTTTACTCTGGATTGCCTGCAAGGTTTATAACTGGGTAGCTGGTAAATTCGGTGGTATTGAATTAGCCTTGCGTGAACTCCCAGAAGAAATCGAAGCTGAGTAAATTACATTCTAGAAATAAAAAAGCCGAGATCTGTATTTGTCTCGGCCTTTTTATTATTTGCGAAACGCGTACTAGGGTTTAAATAATTCAGTATTAATTAAGCTGGGAGGTTTCTGACCAGCCAATGCAGCACGTAAATTATCAACAGCTAAATCTACCATCGCACGGCGTGTTTTTTCACTAGCGCTTGCAATATGCGGCGCCAAGACAATATTACTTAATTTAAGTAACTCGGGATTGACAACGGGCTCTCCTTCAAAAACATCTAGACCAGCGGCAAAGATCTTTTTTTCTTTTAGCGCTTGTGCTAATGCCAAATCATCCACAATACCGC
>JABMMT010000066.1 GCA_013205155.1 Betaproteobacteria bacterium
AAATGACCGAACGCGTCATGGATTCAAACGACTTGGAAAAAGAGCGTGGTATTACTATTTTGTCCAAGAATTGCTCAGTAGAGTACGACGGTACCCATGTCAATATTGTTGATACCCCGGGACATGCCGACTTTGGTGGTGAAGTAGAGCGCGTACTCTCGATGGTTGACGGTGTGTTGCTTTTAGTTGATGCAGTTGAGGGGCCAATGCCACAAACGCGTTTCGTGACCAAGAAAGCACTAGCACTCGGTTTGAAGCCGATCGTAGTGATTAACAAGGTTGATCGTCCAGGTGCACGTTGCGATTATGTTATCAATGCAACCTTTGAGTTATTTGACAAACTTGGCGCTACTGAAGAGCAGCTCGATTTCCCCATCATTTATGCATCTGGCTTAAATGGCTATGCAGGCATGAAAGAAGATGTGCGTGAGGGTGATATGCGTCCATTGTTTGATGCTGTCTTAGAGCATGTTCCTGTTCGTGACGATAATCCTGATGGTCCTTTGCAGTTTCAGATCTCTTCAATTGACTACAACAGTTATGTTGGAAAGATTGGTATTGGTCGCGTGAACCGTGGCCGTGTTAAGCCAGGCATGGAAGTGATTTGTATGAATGGCCCAGATGCTGTGCCATTTAAAGGACGTGTTAACCAAGTATTGAAATTCAAAGGCTTGGAGCGAGAGGTTGTTGATGAAGCCTTTGCTGGTGATATCGCACTGATTAACGGCATTGAAGAGTTGGCTATTGGTACCACTGTCTGTGCGGTGGATACGCCTGAAGCATTGCCCATGCTCAAAATCGATGAGCCAACCTTAACCATGAACTTTATGGTTAACACCAGTCCATTTGCAGGTCGTGAAGGTAAGTTTGTGACTAGCCGTCAGATTCGTGAGCGCTTAGATCGTGAATTGAAATCAAATATGGCGCTGCGTGTCAATGAAACTGATGACGATACAGTGTTTGAGGTATCTGGTCGTGGCGAATTACATCTGACAATCTTAGTTGAGACGATGCGTCGTGAGGGTTATGAATTAGCAGTATCTCGTCCTCGGGTAGTGTTTCATGAAGAGGATGGCGTCAAGATGGAGCCTTACGAAAACCTTACTGTGGACCTTGAAGATGCTACTCAAGGTGCAGTAATGGAAGATTTAGGCAAGCGTAAAGGCGAACTGCAAGATATGGTGAGTGATGGTAAGGGCCGTACCCGTCTTGAATACAGAATTCCTGCACGTGGTTTGATTGGCTTTCAAGGCGACTTTATGACCATGACTCGCGGTAATGGCTTATTGAGCCATACCTTCGATTCTTATGCTCCTGCTAAAGATGGTATTTTGGGCGAGCGTCACAATGGGGTATTGATCAGCCAGGATGATGGTGAAGCAGTCGCCTATGCTATTTGGAAATTACAAGATCGTGGTCGTATGTTTGTTAAACATGGTGACCCTGTGTATGAGGGCATGGTGATCGGAATACATAGTCGTGACAATGACTTAGTTGTAAACCCTATTAAAGGCAAGCAATTAACCAACGTTCGTTCTTCAGGTACGGATGAAGCTGTACGCTTGGTCACTCCAATTGATTTAACTTTGGAATACGCTGTGGAATTCATTAGTGATGATGAGTTAGTCGAAGTAACGCCAAAGAGTGTCCGAGTTCGTAAGCGCTTCTTAAAGGAACATGATCGCAAGAAGGCATCGCGCGAATAACTTTATATTCCGCTGATCATTGAGAGTTGCCTATATGGTGGCTCTTTTTCTATGTGCTTGTAATGAATTTGTAATATATTTCCATATTATTTAACATAAAAAATACAATCAAAACACAAGCTTTTCTAGCAATAACCGCATCGAGCAATAACTTTGAGTTGGCAATTGCTGTTGCTGCGGTAATAGGACCCTTAATAGAAGTGCCAATGATGATCGGCCTGGCAACAAATACCCTCTGGTTTAAGGGGGGTTTTACGAACGGTAGGGTCTAACTAGGTTTTCGAGCCCATCAGCATCATTGTGGGCTCGAAGTTGATCGATTTTGTCTCGCAAGTTTTTAACTTCTTTGCACTTTAGAGCCTTTAACTTTCTACGATTCAATCCATAGGTATCAACTAAATAACGAATTCTGGAAAGACATATTTGCATCCGAATAATCCAATAGATTGCAAATATGCCCGGAGCAAGTAGCAGTATGAGTAAGCTCATGCCTCAGAAATTACTTCACTAGTAAAACAGCCTGCTTTGCCGCTGCAGATACTTTTTGTGCAACCGACCCCATTAAAGCATCTAATATGCCTGTCCTGCCTTTAGAACCCATCACAATTAAATCAAACTTTTCTTTATTGGCAAGATTGATGATTTCTTCGGCAATATTGCCGCGCCTAATGACCATATTATGATTCACGCTAGCAGCGTCCAAAGTTTTTTGGGCGGGCTTTAACTCTTTTTCACTGACTTCTCGCAGGTAGTCATCCACTACACTTTTAGCTACAAATTGCTTGACATGACCAAGGCCGATGTCATCGTGGATGCTGACTAAGGTTACAGAGCATTTGCTACGTAGATCTTTTGCAAGCTTGGCAACATACTTTGCAGCATTGAGAGATGACTTTGAGCCATCTACTGGTAGTAATATTTTCATATAGCCTTTCGAATGAGAGTGAGCTAAAAAGTCATTATTTTTATAATTAATCTGCCTCAATTTTAGCTCAGAAATAGGGCATATCCATATTTAGAATCTAAAAAATGAACCTCTCTAAAGAGAGTTAGATTGCCGCAAAGCTATTTGCCTGAGCCTTGTGCCAGTAAAGCTCATAGACTCTTGATAGATGATGAGATTCATCTAGGAAATAATCTTTTAAAAGGAGGCCCGCAGGCATTTCAGGTAGAAGAAAAGAAAGTAGGCGAACCTCATTCGCACTGACACGCCTCATAATATGTGGCGCATCGATTTCTCCAGGGTGACGTAATCCTGCAGCTTCAACCAATTCTTTTAAAGCTCTGAGGGTTTCATGGTGGAAGTTGAAAACTCGTTCAGCTTTATTGGGAACTACTAAAGCTTTTTGACGAAGAGGGTCTTGTGTGGTAACGCCAGTAGGGCAAAAGCCAGTATTGCAAACTTGTGCCTGAATGCAGCCAATCGAGAACATAAATCCTCTAGCACTATTGCACCAGTCAGCACCTAGAGCAAATGCAACAGCCATGTCAAAGGAGCTAATGATTTTTCCTGAACAGCCAATCTTAATCTGATCACGTAAATTGACACCCACCAAGGTATTGTGTACCAAGCGTAACCCCTCTTGTAGTGGAGTGCCGACGTGATTAGTAAATTCAACAGGGGAGGCGCCAGTCCCGCCCTCAGAACCATCCA
>JABMMT010000067.1 GCA_013205155.1 Betaproteobacteria bacterium
AATTGGGGTTGTTCTTGATGGTGTATTCTGCCGCTTGATTTAAGAGTTCAATCGCCTTATCAGCATCATTTCCAGAATCTAAATCCAATTCTAAAATACGACGCGCACCCATTTTAGTTAACTGCTTAGAGAGGTTAATAAAGTCAAGATTGATAAAGCGGCGATTAGGGACTCGAACGGCATATTGCAAATCTGTCTTAATGGTTACCATACGACGATCCATTTGCACAATCTCGTAATACCCACTGCCTTCACCCCTTACTTGGATCTGATCCCCAATGCTTATCAAGCTATCAGACTGAATCTGAATACAAGCAACAATGTCAGCAATCGTCTCGCGTAAAACATAAACAAGACCGAAACCAATTGCACCTGAAGCCGCTAAGAGCTGACCGGCTGAATGGTCATACATCACAATGAAACCAAACAGGCCAATGACTGCGTAACAAATAATTGTTATTGCTTGTACCAAAATTGCTGGGACTTGATTTTCTTTAGTTGCATGATTAAAGCGCACCACAAAGTGGCGGATAGACATATCAACCGTAACGGCAAATAAAACAAATTGGAAGATTGCTGCTATATCTTCGAGGAGCGCAGTATTTTTATCGGCTAAGTCAGAAATATCCCATGCTAAGAATGAGCCAAAGCTAATATGAAGCCAAATTGCATAAAAAATATTAGAAATTACTAATAGCCAATAAACTATTTTAGGTAGGGAAAAAATATGATATTGAAGCTTCATGGCATTTGAGAACGAAGTTGAGTTAGGGAATTATGCAGGATTGTAGAAATGCCAGCCTCATTAGAATGGGGACTTAAAAATCGAAGACTGGTAAGGAATTTAAGATACCCCACCTGATTTCGAAGAGCAATCGATTTTTCAGGATAGGTCCCTGCCCATTCCTCACATAGGCGATTTGTCAGCAGCTTACCCCTGATGGGCAGAATGCTGGAAGCTAAATCTGCCTCAACCAATAGCATCGCCAAGCTATCTTCGTGCTGAGTTGATGAAAGAGAAAGACGTTCTAACAAAGCTTGATATTGCCCATGATCTGTAGCCAAAATCCAAGGTGTCATTGTTTTCAAAATATCTTTAGTGCTTACAGGCTCATGGCCAGCTTCTAATAAAAGAGTCTCTAAGAAATTCAAGCTTTGCTGCTCCAATTCAAATGGAACTGAATTAATGAGGCCAGGATGACCCAAGTCATGAGCAGCGGCAGCCAGTAAGAGTTGCCACTTTTCCACCGAAGACGATTCCCAAACTTGACTAAGAGACCCATTATCTTTAGCGCTCATTTCCTGTTTCAGTAAATAAGTCAGCATTAAACATACATCCATCATGTGTTTTTTTGAATGGAATGCAGGCTCATTGTGAGCAATTGCTATACGATCAATTTCTGATCCAACCGCCAGAATCATAGGCTTATATGGATTAGGATTAATATCCCAGTTTTTCCACAAATCAGTATTGACTAGAGCCTCAAAAAAAATACGCATGCTGTTTACCTCTTTTTCAATTCCAGCAAGAAGTTCCTCTAGTTGCTCGGAATCTAAGACAGGCCCATGACTACCTAAAAAATGATTTAGATAGGATAGTAGGTCAAATGATTGACCTCTCATTTTTTAGATTGGATTATCTGTAACATACAGGCAGTTTATACAAATACTGGCCAAATGTAGCTATAGTAAGTCTTTATCACCATTTAACGAGATCCAAAATGCATATTCTTAAAGTTCTTATAGTCACTACCGCGATTTTCTCTAGTGGCTTGTCCCTGGCACAAACAAAAATCATCGTTACGCATCCTGAAGTGCAAGCACCTACCTTTTTGGATCATGGAAAACCAGGCCAATCCATTGGGGATGTAAGACTGTGGCACTTTCCCGCGAAAGCGAATGATGGAACTAATATCACCACCGACTGGATTATGACTACTACAGGAGTGGTTAGTGACAAAGGTGTGGAATATCGAATTACTTCTGCTGTTTTTTCTTTTGATGACGGCACTAAAGATCAAATCGTCATCCAGGGGGTTGCAAAATATTCGAGCTCTAAAGCGACCTTAGATGAGACTACCAGTACTAGGCGCGCCATTACTGGTGGCACCGGTAAATTTGGGGGTGTTGGTGGCTGGATCGAGACAGAGCATCTTACTGATGGATCTTGGCGGCATACTCTGTACATTAAATAAAAGTATAAGTCTTTCAATAAAAACCCCAGCATATAAGCTGAGGTTTTTATTTGGTCAGATATTCAATTAATCCCTTTTGTAGCCAGCTTGCGAGCCAAATATTTTCTCTCTTTGAGACCAATCATGAGTCTCATTCCATAAATCCAGTACTTTAGGAGCTTCGGCTGCAAAGATAGGATGCATTGAAGCATCGCAAGTATCAGCAGTGAGTTCTAGGCGGTGCCCTGAAGGATCAAAGAAATAGATTGAGCTAATGAAATCATCATGATTAGTCGGCCCCAAAACTTCAATCCCTTTTGCAATTAGTTCTTGCTTTGCTTTGAGTAAGACCTCCATGCTTTCCACCTTAAATGCAAAATGCTGAATCCAATCAGGAGACTCCATATCTTTGACGCTGCCTGGATCTTTGGGGCATTCAAAGAATGCAATGCAACCGCCATCTTCCATCTGAAAAAAGATATGGATATGTGGGCTATAGGCGCCGGTAGATGGCACATGATCTTCACCCATGGCATGAGAAAACTTCAAGC
>JABMMT010000009.1 GCA_013205155.1 Betaproteobacteria bacterium
CATCTAAGATGCCGAAATCTTGCGGATCAATACCTAATCCTACAATATGAATGGTTTGACCAAGCCAGGTCACAGAAATTTCTACACCAGCCAAATAATTCATATTGAGAGCAGCAGCCGCTTCTTTAGCGCGCTCTTGACCACCTAATTCATCGTGATCAGTGAGAGACCAAAGTTTGACACCGTTTGCATGCGCACGTTGCGCAAGCTGCTCTGGAGTCAAGGTGCCATCAGAGACTACTGAATGGCAGTGTAAATCGGCATTAATGGCTGAAAGAGAACTCATGACTCTATTTTAGGTCAAGCTGGTATCAATCACACGACGGGGTGCATCTAGATAGTCTCGCGACTGCATTTCAATCAGACGGGATACCGTCCGGGAAAATTCACCGGTAATTTGCCCTTCTGTGTATAAATCAGTAGCCAGAACCTCTGCGGAGACGATTAGCTTGATCTTATGATCATATAAAACGTCAATTAACCAAATAAAGCGTCGCGCTTCATTGGTCATTCTAGGGGGCATATAAGGAACGCCAGACAAAATCACCGTATGAAATAGTTTGGCAATCTCTAGATAGTCATTTTGGGAGCGTGGGCCGCAGCACAGCGTTTGGAAATCAAACCAGACCACACCACCACCCATGAAAAGCGGACGTAACTCTCTAGATTCAATGTAGAGCATTGGGTTAGCTACCGTTTGCTGATGTCCAATTAATCCATGAAACATTTCTTGCAGGCGTTGATTTGTCTTTTCATCTAAAGGCGTTAGGTAGGCCTCTACTTGGGCCATCTGCAGACGACGATAATCATTACCAGCATCTACATTGAGCACTTCTAATTGCTCTTCAAGTAATTTGATTGCAGGTAATAATCGATCACGATGAAGGCCATTGGGATAAAGCTGATCTGGCCGATAGTTAGAAGTCATGACAAATTGCACTCGATCAGCAAATAGAGCACTCAGCAAGCGATACAAAATCATGGCGTCAGCAATGTCATTAATATGAAATTCATCGAAGCAGATTAATCGATAGCGTTGAGAAATTCGTAAAGCAAGCTCATCCAAGGGATCTGCTAGTCCAGAGAGTTCATGTAATTCACGATGTACTTCTCGCATAAACTCATGAAAATGAATGCGTATCTTTTTTTCTAATGGTGATGCCTCATAAAAACAATCCATCAAAAAAGATTTGCCTCGGCCTACTCCACCCCATAAATATAGACCTCGAGGAAGCTTAGGCTTAAAAATTTTCTTTTTAAGATTGTTGCTACGAATTTCTTTATATGCAATCCATTCATCCTCGCATTGCTGCAAACGCTCTACAGCACGGAGTTGCGCGGGATCGCTTTGGTAGCCCCGCGCTTGTAGCTCTTGATGGTAAAACTCAATCGTTTTCAATTACATATTTAATGCACGTTGATCCGTCGCTAATGCTGCTTCGCGCATCACCTCCGATAAACTTGGATGTGGATGACAGATACGGGCAATATCCTCAGCTGCCGCTTTAAATTCCATTGCCACAGCGGCTTCAGCAATTAAATCAGAAGCATTTGGTCCAATAATATGCACTCCTAGAATCTCATCGGTCTTTGCATCAGCTAACACCTTGACGAACCCGTCTGCACGACCCATACCTAACGCACGGCCATTAGCTGCAAATGGAAATTGACCTGCCTTATAAGCTATACCAGCCTCTTTAAGTGCTTGCTCGCTTTTACCAACCCAAGCAATCTCAGGGTCAGTGTAAATGACCCAAGGAATGCAGTTGTAATCGATATGCGGCTTCTGACCTGCAATGATTTCTGCAACTAAGACACCTTCGTCTTCAGCTTTATGAGCCAACATAGGGCCGCGAACTACATCACCAACCGCATAGACACTAGGTGCAGCAGTGGCACAAGTATGGTCATCAACTGGAATAAAGCCACGCTCGTCTACCTTTAGACCAATATTCTCTAGACCTAATTGATCTGTATTAGGTATACGGCCAACAGAAACAATTAAACGGTCGCATTCTAATTTCAGGGCTTTACCAGCACTATCAGTGTAGTTAACCACTACCCCTTTCTTGTCTGCCTTCACTTCACCAATCTTCACACCCATATTGATGTTTAAACCTTGTTTAGCGAAAAGCTTTTGCGCTTCCTTAGCAATGCCTTCGTCGCATGCCGCTAAAAAAGATGGCAAAGCCTCAAGTACAGTCACTTCAGAACCCAGACGGCGCCAAACTGAACCCAATTCCAAACCAATCACACCTGCCCCAATAACACCCAACTTCTTGGGTACAAAATCAAACTTTAGGGCACCCTCATTATCGCAAATCAATACATTGTCTACCGATATACCTTGGAGATGACGGGCTTTGGAGCCTGTTGCGATAATCACATTCTTTGCACTGACCGTTTCTTGATCTTTTCCATCGATCTTAATTTGATAGCCATTGGTACTCTTACCTTCAAATGAGGCGTGACCTTTTAGTAAGGTAATTTTGTTTTTGCGGAACAAGTATTGGATACCAGCAGTCATCTTGGTAACAATCTCATCTTTGCGTGAGACCATTTTTTTAGAATCAATACTCACAGAACCAACCTTGATGCCATGGTCTGCAGCATGATGACTGATCTTCTCAAACTCTTCAGAGGAAGCCAGTAATGCCTTAGAGGGAATACAACCAACATTTAAACAAGTACCGCCTAGGCGTATTTCACCTTTTGGGTCATCAAAGGCATTAGATTCTGCGCAGGCGACTTTAAAACCAAGTTGCGCTGCACGAATTGCGGCAATGTAACCACCAGGGCCACCACCGATTACGACTACATCAAAAGCTTGACTCATCATCTTCCCTTTTACAGATCAAGCAAAAGACGTGAAGGATCTTCTAAAGCATCCTTCATCGCCACTAAGCCTAGAACTGCTTCCCGACCGTCAATAATGCGGTGATCGTATGACAATGCGAGGTAATTGATTGGGCGCACTACCACTTGACCATTCTCAACAACTGCACGATCTTTAGTCGCATGGATACCCAAAATTGCGGATTGGGGAGGATTGATAATGGGCGTAGAGAGCATTGAACCAAACACACCGCCATTGGAGATGGAGAATGTACCGCCGGTTAACTCTTCAATAGACAACTTACCTTCGCGAGCTTTCGCACCAAACTCAGCAATCTTTTTCTCAATATCTGCTAAGTTCATTTGGTCAACATCACGCAAAATAGGAACCACTAAGCCACGGGGTGAGCTCACCGCTATACCAATATCAAAATAACCATGGTAAACGATGTCATTACCATCAACAGAAGCATTTAGTAATGGAAACTTCTTCAATGCGTGGGTTGCGGCTTTAACAAAGAAAGACATAAAACCTAACTTCACGCCATGCACTTTTTCAAACTGATCTTTATATTTATTACGTAATGCAATCACTGGACCCATATTGACTTCGTTGAAAGTCGTCAAGATTGCATTGTTCGCTTGGGATTCCAGTAAACGCTCAGCAATACGAGCACGAAGGCGGCTCATAGGAACACGCTCTTCAGGACGTTCGCCTGTTGGCATAGTTGCCTTTGGCAATGGGGCAGACTTAGCGCCACCGGCAGCCGCATTCAAAGCATCGCCCTTAGTGATTCGGCCATCGCGACCAGAGCCAGCAACTTGTCCAGCACTCAGATTGTTTTCAGCCAGAATTTTCGCAGCTGATGGAGCGGCGCTAGCAGATTTAGCGGGCGCCGCCTTTGCTGGAGTTGCAGGAGCGGCAGCTGGAGCAGTGGCTGCTGGTGTAGCAGCAACAGCCGTGCTGTCAATCTTAGCAATCAACTCTTCAGCAACTACAGTGCCGCCATCTCCGACGATAATTTGCGTTAAAACACCAGCAGACGGGGCAGGCACTTCAAGTACGACTTTATCGGTCTCGATTTCAATCAAGATTTCATCTTGACCAACAGCATCCCCAACCTTTTTTTTCCAATGCAATAAAGTTGCTTCGGCAACTGATTCGGAGAGTTGTGGAACTTTAACTTCAAAAATAGCCATGATTAATCCTAGTTATATATATCCAAGGTAATGAGAACGATTATTTCGTAATCACATAACCTTTAAGTTTGGCAAATGCCGTATTAAGCAAAGATTTCTGCTGCTCTTGATGGAGGTGGGCGTAACCACAAGCGGGAGAAGCTGAGGCTGGCCGACCTGCATAAGCTAACTTCATGCCATCTGACATGCCTTCCAAAATATTATGCTGTACGAAGAACCATGCACCTTGATTTTGTGGCTCATCCTGACACCAGACGATCTCTTCCAATTTTGTAAATTTCTTGAGCTCAGCAAGAAGTGCTTTATGCGGGAATGGATACAACTGCTCCAAACGAATAATCGCCACATCCTCGATCTTCTTCTCAACCCGGGCTTTAGCCAAATCGTAATAGACCTTACCAGAGCAGATAATTAAACGACTCACCTTATTTACATCAATAGATTCATCACGCTCACCTAACACGGTATGGAATCCACCTTTAGTAAATTCAGACAATGGTGAAGCAGCTTCCTTATTTCTCAGCAATGATTTTGGTGTAAACAAGATCAAGGGTTTGCGGAACTGACGAATCATTTGGCGGCGTAAGACGTGGAAGATTTGCGATGAAGTTGTTGGCTGAATGACTTGCATATTAGTATCAGCACATAACTGCATAAAGCGTTCAAGACGCGCAGAAGAATGCTCTGGGCCTTGTCCCTCATACCCATGTGGCAACATCATCACTAAGCCGTTAGCGCGACCCCACTTCACTTCACCAGAAGCGATAAATTGATCAATCACCACCTGTGCACCATTGGCAAAGTCACCAAACTGCGCCTCCCAAATAGTGAGAGTGTTTGGCTCAGCCGCAGCATAGCCATACTCAAAACCAAGCACTGCCTCTTCCGAAAGAATTGAATCAATCACAACAAATGGTGCTTGATCTTTAGTTACATGTTGCAGTGGTGTATAGGTTCCAATGTCCCACTTCTCACGATTTTGATCATGCAATACCGCATGACGATGTGTAAAAGTACCTCGACCACTATCCTCGCCCGACAAGCGAACTGGGTAGCCACTAGCCACCAAGGATGCAAAAGCCATATGCTCACCCATACCCCAGTCGACGTTGACTTCACCACGACCCATAGCAGCACGGTCCTTGCAGACCTTCTCTACCAATGGATGGGCTTTAAAGTTTTCAGGAATGGTTGAAATCTTCTCAGCCAAGCGCTTCCACTCGGTCAATGGAATAGCGGTATCCGCTTCATCTGTCCATTTCTTATTTAAGAATGGGGACCAATCTACAGCAAACTTCCCTTTGAAGTTGCTCAATACTGGATCGGAGGTCTGCTTACCAGTATCCATAGCAGCCCGATACTCTTTGACCATCAGATCACCAGTACCCAGTGGAAGAACGCCCTGGGCCTCTAATTTATCGGCGTAGATCTTACGTGTTCCAGGATGTGCAGCAATAATCTTGTACATCAAAGGTTGAGTCATCGCTGGAGAGTCTTGCTCATTATGGCCAAGTTTGCGAAAACAGACGATATCTACTGCGACATCTTTATGAAACTTAGTACGAAACTCAACTGCTAACTGCGTTGCCAAAACAATCGCCTCGGGATCATCGCCATTAACATGCAGTACAGGGGCATCTACAAGCTTCATGATGTCGGTGCAATACAAGCTAGAACGTAAATCGCGTGGATCAGAGGTGGTAAAACCAATCTGGTTATTAATCACGATATGCACCGTACCACCAGTGGAATAGCCTCGGACCTCAGACATCGACAAAGTTTCTTGCATGACACCTTGTCCAGCAATGGCAGCGTCTCCATGCACTAACACTGGTAGCACCTGTTCACCCAAGAGGTCACCACGACGCTCCATACGAGCGCGCGCTGAACCTTCCACTACTGGGTTCACAATTTCTAAATGGGATGGATTAAATGCAAGCGATAAATGTACTGGGCCTGTAGGTGTAGAAATATCGCTTGAGAATCCTTGGTGATATTTAACGTCACCTGCTGGGAGTGTTTCTGGGCCTTTATGCTCGAACTCAGCGAATAAATCTTTTGGCATCTTGCCAAGGGTATTTACAAGTACATTGAGACGACCGCGATGGGCCATACCAATCACAATCTCTTGCACCCCTTTAGCGCCTGCTTCACGAATCAGTTCATCCATACAGGCGATAAAACTTTCACCACCCTCAAGTGAGAAACGCTTTTGACCAACGTATTTAGCCTGCAAATAACGCTCTAAACCCTCTGCAGCAGTTATGCGGTCTAATATATGTCGCTTTTCTTCAGCATTAAAACTAGGGGTGGAGCGAATAGATTCTAATTTATCTTGCCACCATTTCTTAATGGTTTGGTCCGCAATAAACATGAACTCAGCACCAATCGTGCCGCAATAGGTTTCACGTAATGCTTGGAGTAAATCCCGCAAAGTCATTTCTGACTTGCCAAAGAATGTATTGCTTGTATTGAAGACGATATTCATATCGCCATCGGTAAAACCATAGAACGCAGGATCAAGCTCAGGAATATTCTGACGCTCAGTACGCTTTAGGGGATCGATATCAGCCCAGCGATTACCTACGTTTCGATATGCAGCAATCAGTTGCTGTACAGCAACCCGCTTGCGTCCCATTTCTGAATCGGCTGAATCAGAAATAGTTCTAATCGGGCCTTGTCTAGCACGCTCAGCAAATGACGCAACAATCGGTCCGTGCGCAATGTCAGTGCGAGATGAACCATCAACCGCAGGGATTTGTTTTACGTTATCAAAATAATCGCGCCAATGGGCTTCTACTGAAGTCGGATCGTGCAAGTAAGATTCGTAGAGATCTTCTACATAGGGGGCGTTTCCGCCGAAGAGATACGAGTTCTCTCTTTGGTCCTGCATCATGATGCTCACCTTTCATCGGGTTTCCCGAATCAAAACTGTGGTTATAACCATTCGTTATACGGCTTCACCGTTTCACGAATTGCTCTGTGCAAATTCTGCCACTACATCAGTAATTTAACACGATTACCCATTAATTCATAAAGGACTTTCCCTTGCTTCTATGAGATTAAGGGTATTTATCAGTAAATAAGAGATGAATAAGACCTTTCCTACTGAGCTTTCAAGACTGGCCGACAGATTGAAACAAAATTGATTCTTATTCTCTAAATCTTCAATTGAATTAATAAATTAAGGGAAATATGAAAACAATTACCCCAGATATGGAATATCTCAGCACAAGGCAAAGCGCTATGGTTTTGCAGGTTTCATTAGGAACTGTCCAAAAAATGGTTGAGTTAGGCGAATTAATCGCCTGGAAAACCCGTGGGGGGCATAGAAGAATACTGGCAAGCTCTCTAGAACAGCAATTACAGCGAAGAAAACGAGCAATGCGCCAAAAATCCACTCAAAACTGCATTGCCCTAGGAATATTTAGAAGGATAGAAAATAGCGAGGAATTGCTTGAGTCCACTCAAGAATGGCAATTAAAGGTAGAAATGGAGGTGGCTATTGATAGCCTAGAAGGGCTGATGAAGGCTGTCTCAATCGCCCCTGATCTCATCTTTCTAGATGCTCTCATTCCACCTGTTGAGCAGGTTCATCTGATACATTACTTGAGTAAAAACAATGACACACAGCGTATTCCTATTCTAGTAGATGAAGGTTTTATTAAGCTTCACCCTGGGGTAGTCAGCCTTGCTGATGAGAATAGCAGCACTAGACCCCCACTCTCAGAAAACATTAAAAAAGAGCTTGAAAATGGCTTAATTGAACAAAATCCACTCATCATTACTTATCCCGCCACCAATACTGAGTTAGATCCCTCCTTAAGCTATCGCAGCCGTCATGAATTGCTAGAGCCGGTATTTATAGAGGCGCTATCAAGAAAATATCTCTAATAGAAAAGGCCGCTATATTAGCGGCCTTTATATAATTCTGTTTAGAATTAATAGCTTAGATTACAAAGCTAGTGCGATCTCTACCTTCTATCCACTTTGGAGCCTTGCCACGCCCAGTCCAAGTTTCACCAGTAGATGGGTTACGATACTTAGGGGCAACCTTCCCACCAACACTGCGAACTCCAGTTTTCCGGCTAAAAAGGTCAGATGCAGACAAATGGTACTGCTCAATAACGAGTTTAGCTTTGGCAATACCGTCTGCCTTCTCGTGTGCAATAGCTTCTTTAATCTGTTTGTCTAACTGTTCGCGCTGGCTTAAAAGCTCTTTATAAGAAACCATTTAATAATTATTCTCCGAATAATATGGAATATATGATACTTTATTGTCATTATATACATTAAATATAATTAGTCAATATATATTCGGGTATTTACTGATTAATCACTTACTATAAATCATTATTTGTAACAAATATATTAGAAATAATCAATCATTAAGTATTTACTTTGCGCAGAACAAATGTGCCGCTTGATTTTGCAGTTATCTCACCCGCCTCGTTTAATACAACGGCCTCACAGTAATTAATTGATTTACCAGATTTAAGAACCGTTCCTTCTACAACAATCATTCCAACTGAAGGACGCAAAAAACTGATTGTCATATCAATAGTAATAGCGCCCAAGGGATGATTCATTGCACTTCTAGCAGCAGCGGCCATCGCAAAATCCAGTAAGGTCATAATTACTCCTCCATGAGCAACCCCAAAACTATTTTCATATTCAGGCTTCATATCTAAAGTAATCCGTGATTTTCCATTTTCAGCAAATTCTGGAACTACTCCCAAATGACTTAAAAAAGGGATAGCAAGACCAAAATATTGAGTTGAGTTTTGTTTAGTAGTCATAGAAATTTAGAAAATATATATATATATTTTCATTACCTTGTAAAATCTAATTACCTTTAGAGTAGTATTTCTTAAAATATTAAGCTTAGATTACATGAGACTCACCATACTAGCCACAATCATTGTAGGCTTTAGCCAACAATGCATAGCACAATCTAATGCCACTATAACTGCTCTTCCTCAAGCCTATAAATCTGTGTTAGTTAACGACTTGACAAACATTCTTTATGCCTCGCAAGGACTCTTAGCACTTAAAGCATCAAATTTAATTAACTCGCAATCAAATGATTGCACTGAATTTGCTGCTAATGGGATATGTACCCAGCTAGGCGCACGATATACCGAACTATCATCTCCAAAAATTGCCACAAGAAGTATCGTTCTTAATAGCGGTTATCAAATTTCGAATCAATGGCACATGGGTGCATATATTGACGCTGGTCATATTACCTCTCAGCCGAGCTATACCAATGTTACACAAAAAGGTAAAGATCCGATTCTGGGCGTTTATTCCGTTTACAAAGATAAAATCTGGGGGGCGCCATACAATTTTAGGGTAGGTGCCAATACGGGCTCAACCTCAATTGATGTTTCTACGTCTAGCCTTGGAAGCTTAGGTTCCCTATCAAGAAATATCAATATTAAAGCTCAAAGTTATTTAGCAATATTGAGTACACAAATTCCTGTTGACCCAGCAGTAACCATCATACCCTACCTAGGCACAACCTACACAACCATGAATATAGATGGAAGCAACAACAATTCATCAAGAATCTCAAATTTGCCAATTATTTTCAATGGCGTTTCAACCGAAATATTTGCGCTACAGCTTGGGCTAAATTCAGTCTATAAGCTAAATGATTCAATCCTACTCGCAGCAACGGCGGGGATTCAGCATACTTTATCAAGCAGTATTAGTAATATGACCGCATCTTCATTGCCTGCTTTATCTGGATATACAGGAAAAACCGTTTTAGCAAATAATGTTCCTACATTTATGGCTCTCGCCAAATACAAAACCTACAAAAACCAAGAATTGACAGCAAAAATTATTTACAGGCAAGAGGTGTACCAGCGAATCGGTGTTACATCCTACAACCTCAACTACAGTATTGGTTTTTGAAGCATTTGTAACCCTTAAAAGTGGTCGGGGCGAGAGGATTCGAACCTCCGACCACTTGCACCCCATGCAAGTACGCTACCAGGCTGCGCTACGCCCCGACGAGAGTCAAAATTGTATCAGCACTACTTAGCGAGGATGTTGAGGACTGCCAGTAACTCATCACGTAGCTTCAACTCACTACGAGCTTCATCTAGTCTGTTTCTAGCACCACTGATCGTAAAGCCTTCTTCATAAAGAAGTGCCCTAATCTTACGAATTAACACCACCTCGTGATGCTGATAGTAGCGACGATTACCGCGTCGTTTTTGAGGATTGAGCTGCGCAAATTCTTGTTCCCAATAGCGTAATACATGGGAACGTACGCCACATAAATCAGATACCTCACCAATAGTAAAGTAGCGTTTAGCAGGAATGGGGGGAAGTTGAGAGCTCAGCAATGCTGAGCTGATCTCAAACTCGGATTTCTCGAGCATGAGACTCCACTACATCTTTTAGCTTTTGACTGGCATGAAACGTAACCACTCTTCTAGCTGCAATCGGAATCATTTGACCTGTTTTGGGATTTCGGCCAGGACGGGCCGATTTATTGCGCAACTGAAAATTTCCAAAACCAGAAATCTTTACCTCAACACCAGCCTCAAGTGAATAACCGATTCTGTCAAAGAATGCGTCAATCATATCTTTAGCTTCGCGCTTATTCAAACCAACTTGATCAAAGAGTGCTTCAGAAAGTTCATTCTTTGTAACGGTGTCATTAATATTAAAGTCACTCATTGCTGATTCTCTTATGCCTTTATTTCTGATATATGGGTAATACTAAACTAGCGCAGACGGGCTGTACATTTTTTTTCTACTGCGCCCAATAAAGATACCATTACTGCATCAATTTGGGTATCTTGCAAAGTTTCATTAGGGTTTAACATAGTGATGCGGAAAGCCAAACTCTTTTCATCTGCAGCCATGCCACCCGATCCAGCTTTTGGCTTAAATTCATCAAACAGCTCAATATTTTGTACAAAATTTTGCTTGCTAGCCGTCATGGCATCTAATAACGATTGTGCTGAAACGCTTTGCTTAACAACTAAAGCTAAATCGCGCTGCACTGCAGGAAATTTGCTTAAACCCTCGGGCACAGGCAAGCCAAGCTCGCGAATAGGCTCTAAATCGAATTCAAATAACACAGGTGCTTGCGGTAATTCATAGGCCTGCTGTAAGCCAGGGTGTAATTCACCAATCCATCCAACCGCAAGCAAGCCACCGGCGGCTTTTAAAAATATCTTTGCACTTCGCCCAGGATGAAGTGCGGGGTGAGTGGCTGTCTCAGCGACAAAGTGCAGGGGATCTAAAACTCTCTCAAGATCGCCTTTGACATCAAAAAAATCTACTGCACGATTAACACTAGCCCATTGCTCTGGCACAAATGAACCATAAGCTAAACCGCTGACCTTTTGTGGCTGATCAAATCCTGACACCTTGCCAGCTTGTTCTTGTATGGCGGAATCACGCTTAAATACCCGTCCGGACTCAAAAAGACGTATACGTCCTGTACCGCGATTCAAATTGGCTTTGAGGTTATTCAATAGACCACCCCATAATGTGCTGCGCATAACGCCATATTGATTTGCGATGGGGTTAAGAACAGCGATAACTTCTTTTTCAGTAGTGCCGGTAAGACGCTTTTCACTCTCAAGGTCTGTAAAGCCAAAGTTAACAACTTCTTGGTAGCCTTGTAATGCTAAGCGTTGGCGTAATAAATGGATGCCTCGCTTTGCCTCTGCATTAGCGCTCATTTTCAAAGAGGCCACTGGTGGTTTGTCCGGAATATTTTCAAAGCCGTAGATGCGAGCAACTTCTTCAATCAGATCTTCTTCAATCTCAATGTCAAACCGATAGCTTGGCGGGGTAACGATAAAAACATCGCCTGCTTCTTGTTTGAACTCAAAACCAAGACGCTTAAAGACATCGCTCACAATCTCCTGAGTTAAAGGGATGCCAATCACCTTCATGGCACGCGCCAAACGCATGCGTACTGGTTTACGTTCGGGAAGATTAAATATTTGATCGTCAACAGGGCCGGCCTGACCACCGCAGACCTCTAAAATCAATGAAGTAATGTAATCAAGACTAGCAACGCTAGCTTGAGGATCAATTCCACGTTCAAAACGATGGGCAGCCTCACTACTAAAGTTAAAGTGGCGAGCTCTGCCCTGTATCGCAGAGGGTAACCAAAAAGCAGCCTCTACATAGATATTTTTAGTACTGTCGCTAATCGCACAATGTCGACCTCCCATGACTCCAGCCAAAGCAGCAGGTCCATTTTGATCAGCAACTACGGCAACACTAATAGTATTGCCTGCAAAATTAGGCGCTGCTGGCTCAACCACTTGACCATTCAACAATTCCAAACTCTCCCCTGGGCGTGCCCAGCGGACTGTTATATTGCCCTGTAATTGATCAATATCAAATACGTGACTAGGCTGGCCCGTTTCTAGCATGACATAATTTGATAAATCTACTAGTGCGGAAATACTTCTTTGACCAGCATTACAAAGACGCTGAATAATCCAATCAGGAGTCTTTGCCTGTGGATTCACACCACGTATCAAACGTCCTGAGAAGCGTCCACAAAGATCATTACCCTCGATAGAAGCCTTCCATTTTTCATCAATACTAATCACCGGGGTAGATAACTTAGGTAAGCTTAAGGAAGCTCTGGTAATCGCCGAAACTTCTCTAGCCATTCCAATGATGGAGAGGCAGTCCGCTTTATTGGGAGTGAGTTTAACGACGAAGATTTGATCATCAAGATCTAAATATTCACGAATATCTTTGCCAATAGGAGCATCCACAGGCAACTCTAAAATACCCTCATGATCATCGCCTAAGCCAAGCTCACGGCCTGAGCAAAGCATACCTTGGCTTTCTACACCACGCAACTTACCTACTTTGATCATAAAAGGCTTGCCACCTGCTTCCGTAGGAGGCAACTCTGCACCTACTAAGGCGCAGGGAATCTTGATGCCAACACGTGCATTCGGTGCTCCACAAACGATTTGCAGTTCTTGTCCAGTGCCAGCATCTACCTTGCAAACTCGCAAGCGATCTGCATCTGGGTGCTGCTCAGCTGACAAAATTTTTGCCACCACAACCTTGGTAAATGGAGGTGCAACAGAATGCTTCTCCTCAACTTCCAAACCAGCCATCGTCATAGCATGACTCAATGCATCGCTATCAATCGATGGGTTTACATATTGACGGAGCCAAGATTCAGAGAATTGCATAGGGTTATCTATTTGCTTTCTTATGCAGGAAACTGCGCTAAGAAACGTAAATCATTTTCAAAGAAGAGACGTAAATCATCAATGCCGTAACGCAACATTGTTAAGCGCTCTAAACCAGAGCCAAATGCGAAACCGGTATAGCGCTCAGGATCAATTCCCATATTACGCAATACATTAGGGTGAACCTGCCCTGCCCCTGAAATTTCTAACCAACGTCCAGCTAATTTGCCGCTACCAAAGGCCATATCAATTTCAGCAGATGGCTCTGTAAATGGGAAATATGAGGGGCGAAAGCGCACTTGCAACTCGTTTGTTTCAAAAAAGGTTCTTAAGAAGTCGGTATAAACACCCTTCAGGTCTGCAAATGAAACACCCTCATCAATCCATAGACCCTCAACCTGATGAAACATTGGTGAATGGGTTGCATCACTATCGACCCGGTAGGTTCTTCCGGGCGCTATTACTTTGATGGGTGGCATCACATCAGCATTGGCATATTTTTTAACGTGCTCACTGGCATAACGTACTTGAATGGGACTAGTATGTGTGCGCAATAACAGAGGCTTATCTTTAGAATCTTTGCCATCGATATAAAAAGTATCCTGCATTGAACGGGCAGGATGATTTTCAGGACTGTTTAAGGCGGTGAAATTAAACCAATCAGTTTCTATTTCAGGGCCATCAGCCACATCAAAGCCAACAGAGCGGAAGATCTCTTCAACGCGTTCCCAGGTGCGCATCACTGGATGCAAACTACCAACTGCTTGACCACGGCCTGGTAAAGAAACATCAATCGATTCTGCAGCAAGGCGATGCATCAACACAGCATCGGACAAAGCTTGACGACGCTCTTGTAACGCAGCCTCTACTTGGGTTTTGATTTGATTAATTTGGGCGCCAGCACTTTTGCGCTCATCAGGCGACATTCCACCAAGCGCTTTTAAACGCTCAGTGAGAATACCTGACTTACCGAGATACTTGGCTTTCGCGTCCTCAAGAGCGGCCGAATCGGCAGCTCCGAGGAAATCACGTTTAGCATCCTCGACAATTGGGTCGAGAGAAACCATTGCAGCTTAGTTTTTAAGGAACTAAAGATTAAGCTGCAGCGTTTACTACGGATTTAATCCGAGTAACCAAGGCGGCAAAAGCCGGCTTGTCCGCAATGGCCATATCAGAAAGTACTTTACGATCGAGATCGATAGAGGCCTTCTTCATACCATTCATGAATACGCTATAGGTCATGTCATGCTCACGAACTGCCGCATTAATACGGGCAATCCACAAAGCACGGAATACACGTTTCTTGTTACGACGATCACGATAGGCATATTGACCAGCACGCATAACTGCTTGCTTAGCAATACGGAATACGTTTTTACGACGACCGCGGTAACCTGTTGCGGCATCAGTGATTTTTTTATGACGGGCTCTTGCAGTAACCCCACGTTTGACTCTTGGCATTTGATTCTCCTAATCTAGTCTGAGGTTAAGCGTAAGGAAGCATGGAGCGAATTGACTTAACGTCAGCTTTCGCAACTTCGGTGGTACCACGCAAATGACGCTTGTTCTTTGTGGTCTTCTTGGTGAGGATGTGGCGTTTAAAAGCCTGGCCTCGTTTGATCGTTCCGCCTGCGCGAACCGTGAAGCGCTTCTTCGCGCTACTCTTGCTCTTCATCTTGGGCATAAAGCACCCCTTTATTGACTTGTGCAACATAGGTGGTAACCGACGGTTACGCTTCCTGTACCCAGAAACACTTCCTACTACCAGTGTCCTTAGTTATTCACTGAGGACACCTCCCTGCATCAGAACTAGGTGATACCCAGTTACTTAGCCTTACGAATGGGGGCCAATACCATCACCATCTGGCGACCTTCCATTTTTGGAAACTGTTCAACTTGGCCATGCTCTAGCAAATCCACCTTCAAACGCTCCAACATTCTTACTCCGATTTCTTGGTGGGCCATTTCACGACCCCGAAACCGCAGCGTAATCTTTGTCTTATCGCCATCTTCCAAAAAGCGGATTAGATTGCGTAGCTTTACTCCGTAGTCACCATCATCAGTGCCAGGACGGAATTTAACTTCCTTCACCTGAATCACTTTTTGCTTCAGCTTTGCTTCATGCATCCGCTTGGCTTCTTGGTACTTGAATTTGCCAAAGTCCATAATTCGGACTACGGGTGGTTCAGCTGTCGGAGCAATTTCAACCAGATCGGTCTCTTTCTCTTCTGCTGCAGCCAAGGCTTCACTCAATTTAACTACACCGATGGGCTCTCCATCAATTCCAATCAAACGCACTTCAGGAGCAGTAATTTCCCGGTTAATGCGCTGCAATTTTTCAGTAGCGATCTTCTTAATTCCTTTAAAAAAACAATAAAAACCGTCTCACCCCTAGCTAGGCTCGGGTCCGACTTTCTGGGATATATCCTGCTGGAGTCGGGCAACGAAGGCATCAAGAGGCATTACACCTAAATCCACTCCGCCACGGGCACGAACGGCTACCGTATCACTTTCAGACTCTTTATCACCTACAACTAGCAAAAATGGGATCTTCTGTAATGCGTGCTCGCGTATTTTATACGTAATTTTCTCGTTCCGCAAATCAGATTCGACTCTAAACCCTTGTTTTTTCAGCATTTGCTGGACTTTTTGTGCATA
>JABMMT010000068.1 GCA_013205155.1 Betaproteobacteria bacterium
CCTCAGGCTGCCCCATTCTCTTAACAGGGATACTTTCAATAATCTTGATAGTCTTGGGCGCGCCCGGAGGATTACCAGAAGTAAATAGCTCCGTTGCAATGGGCCCCGGTCCAATTGCATTAACAGTTATGCCAAATTGCGCCAGCTCTAGAGCCCACGTTCTTGTCATGCCCTGTAGTCCTGCTTTAGTCGCAGAATATGCAGTCCGCTCTTCTTTCCCCAGAGCTGCTCGGCTGGCGATATTGACGATCCGTCCAAAATTGGCTTTACGCATATACGGCAATAAACATTGCGCTAGCACCATTGGTGCCTTGAGATTTAATGCGTATACCGCATCAAAATCTTGATCATTAACATCCTCCAGGGTGCCGGGTTTGATGATCCCTGCATTGTTTACCAGCCTTACTATCTCGGTATGACTCGCGATTTCTTGAATTAACTTTTTCACAGCATCACTGTCCGTAATATCAATACAGTGAAATACCTCTCCCTCTAAGAGGTCTGAAGGAGTTAACCGGTCGAAATTAATAACTTGGTATCCATCTGCGGTCAAGCGTGTTGCGATCGCCCGACCTATTCCGCGGCTAGCCCCCGTAATCAGTACATTCTTTTTATTCACGCAAGCTTCTCTTTCAAAAAAGTTTTAAATGAATCTCCGGCAGCTTAATATGGGGCTGCAATCGTAGCACTAAAATGAACAGCTAGGGCACTGAATAACACTAAAAGATAAGGGGAGAATTTCAACATTCTTTAACACTCCTTGTACTGGTAATAAGTTGTTAAATCTGGTATTTCATTTGAATCTATTGGCTAAAAACTACACATCGGTGGTTTTCTTTGAGCAAATTGGGTCTTCTGTTCAAAGGCATAAGCTAACTGCAGTATTCCAAAATCATCTCGGTGACGTCCTACAATCTGAATACCTACGGGTAAGTTGTTACTGGTAAAACCTGCTGGCACCGAGATTGCAGGATTACCTAGTGCACTAATGTGATAAGCCGATTTTTGCCAATCAATATAGGTATCCATTTTGACTCCGTTAATCTCCTGCGGAAACTCCAGATCTATTGAAAATGGAGCTACTTGAGATACGGGCAATACTAAAAACTCATATTGCTTAAAGAACTCACGCACACGGTGATAGAGCTCAGTTCGCTTGGCTTCAGCCCTAGCCAATTGAGGTCCCGTAATAGGAAGGCCTTGCTCGGCATTCCAGATCACTGTATCTTTAAATTGAGTACGATGCTCCTTTAATAGTGGCGTTATGCGTAACTCAGTTCGCCAAGCACGCCACAGCATGAAGATTTCATCGGCCTCAGAAATATTCGGCTCATCATTAATTACCTCACAACCCAAATCTTGAAACACAGCCCTAGTAGATTCAACTACTGTGGCCACTTCTGGCTCTACAGGTAAACCACCTAAATTTGCGCTAAAGGCAATCTTGCAACCTTTGAATGATCTTGTTAGAGGATTTAAAAATATCTCGCCAGGCGCCTCCAAAGAGATCGGCGAGCGATCATCTGGACCTGACATTGCAGCCATTGCTAAAGCCACATCTTGCACGGTACGCGCCATGGGACCAGGGACACTCATGGTGTACCAACCCAATGACTCTGGCCATGATGGCACCCTTCCTACTGAAGGTCGTATGCCAACTAGATTACAAAAACTAGCTGGATTACGTAAAGATCCCCCTAAATCTGTTCCATCAGCAATGGAGATCATGCCACTAGCTAAAGCAACCGCACCTCCACCAGAAGACCCTCCACAAGTCTTGGTGAGATCATAAGGATTAGGTGTCGAGCCAAACACTGCATTAAAGGTTTGACTACCAGCACCAAATTCTGGGGTATTGGTCTTCCCTAGGCTGATACCTCCAGCCTTCTTTAAACGCTCAACTGGTAAGGAATCGACATCCGGAACGAAATCTTCAAATGCTAGAGATCCAAAAGTGGTTCGAACCCCTTTCGTTAAAAACAAGTCTTTGTGCGCAACGGGTAGCCCATGCAGTATTCCTACTTCGGCATTTTTCTCGAGCTGTTGATCTGCCGCATATGCCTCAGCCATGGCAGATTCTGCAGTTAAAGTCACAATTGCATTTAAGACTGGGTTATAACGCTCGATTTGATCTAGATGCGCACGAATCAGCTCTTGCACTGAAATCTTTTGTGAGCGAATCAGCATTGACTGCTCGGTTGCCGATAAAAAGCATAAATCTTCGTTTAGCATTTTTGAATCTATCTTTTGTCTATATTTTTAATTTGCATCTCTAGTATAGGTGAGGATTTTGCTAAGGAATGGTGCAACACAACATATACCTTTAACTTATCGCTGATGGGCTAAGACCGCTATCTCACATCCAATAAATGGATTGGGGTTTAAACCATTATTCAGAAATAAAATACACAGGAAGGTGGCCCAAAATATCTTAGCAACTTGCGGTC
>JABMMT010000069.1 GCA_013205155.1 Betaproteobacteria bacterium
ACCATAAATTATTTAAGGATTTAAGCCCTCTCTATACTGAAGACAGGCTAGTAGGTCTTTTCCTACAGATAAATCAGCCTTAAGCCCTTACCGCCCCAATCCGTCCTGCCTAGACTGGACAGTCACAGATTGGAGAATGCTGATGAGCCCGAAATCCCGGCTGTACACACTTGTAAAGGCATGGAAGAACAAACCCTTCCAAGAAGTACGCGACGCCTGTGGCGAACCGTGGCTTGGCTTAAGTAGTCAAGCCCTCGAAGAACATCAATCTTGGTCTAAACGACAAGCGATTGGCCATGAACCTATTTTTAACTGCAAGGGCACAAAACTGACCGGATCCTTATTTAGACCATTAATAAATGCCTCGGATATGCAATTACTGCGTTTATTCATGGAAGGCTTAGATAGCATTGCCTACTGGTATCGCAGCGGTCGCTTTATTCCTGGGATCTTACCCATTCCGACCCATGCTTTAGCGTCCAGTGAATATATTGACGCCTTATCCGATCTAATTCTCAATTCTCGTCTTCCAGTTGGTCTCGTAACCCTTGGAATTCAAGCTCTTCCCCAGGCGCATTTAGAAGGCAGCAGTAAAGAGGGATTATTACGATTACGCCGTCTTGGAGTGCTGATTCATTTGTTGCAGTTTTCTGGCAGCGCAGAAGAACTGAAATGGGCTGAAGAATTAGAAATAGAAGGGCTTCATATAGATATGACGCAATGTCGTCAACCAGAATTGCCGCTTGATCTCATATCGCAAATACGAAATTACAAACATGCCAGGACTCAAATCTATGCCAGCAATTTAACTTTGGTGAAAGATTTAAGTCATGCCAGCTTGATGCAAGTTGACCACTGTTACGGCGGCTTGATGATGCCGCCCATCAGTCGCCATCAAATGCTGCACATTAATGACAGCCGAATTGCTAAAGCTATTTTTTCGTTTCATCCACAATCGAACCAAAACGGAGACTAGTAATGAGAAAACGCGTAATGTTGGTAGACGACCATCCAGCAATGCTGATGGCGCTAAAAAGTATGTTGCAAGATCAATTGCTCTTTGAAATTGCAGGACAAGCCCAGAATGGAGAGGAGTGCTTAAGATCTATCAAAGAAGTTAATCCTAATATGCTGATCCTTGATGTTGACATGCCGAAAACGGATGGCTTCGATGTGATTCGTCGGATTGGAATAATGTATCCCGAGATTCGGATCTTAGTACTCTCCAGCCTTGATGAGGCGGTGTATGGCGGTAGAGTGCGCTCCCTTGGAGCACATGGCTTTGTCAATAAAACTGCTGGTGCTGATGTTATTTTGGCGGCCTGTGTTGCCATTTCACAAGGCTATAACTTTTTTACTCATGGAAAAAATGGGAATAGTTCATTAAGTGATAATGACAAGCTAGCACTCATCTCTGATCGAGAATTACAGGTCATGAAATATCTGGGTAAGGGAAATACCAACCAACAAATCTCCGAGATACTGCATATCAGTAATAAGACAGTAGCTACTTATAAGACACGGGTATTTGATAAGCTGGGAATTAATAATATTGCTGACCTGATTTTGTTTTGTCGTATGAATAACATTATCGAAAATTAAAGTCTGTAATGCATCGATCTGCTTGTAAAGCTAGCCTCATTTTTTGTCTGCTCATGCATAGTATTGTGCAGGCGAGCACACTAGGATTATCTGAGCAAAAGTGGATCGATGCCCATCCAGTAGTGCGTTTTAGTATTCATGAAAAATATGCGCCTTATCTTCAACCAGGCAAGGATCTAAAAGAGATGGGGGTTTTTAGAGCCCTGCTATCTCAACTGAGCAAAAGAACTCAACAAGAATTTATTCCCACCTGGAGAAAGACAGATCAAGAGGGCTTACAGCAACTAGCCAAAGGGGAAGTAGATTTCATTATTGATCCACCAGCAGATCCGCAATTCTTAGAATTTGGCGCCCTCTCGGAAGCAATCTTTTGGGGTCATGATGTCGTCCTGACACCAGCCTCTAAGGTTAACCATCCGATTCATCCCACTAACATCGCTTATTTTGATCGCGGCTTTGAAAATTCCCCAACTCAAGATCAAGCACATGCGACTGTTTCGAGTCACACCGATAAATTACTGGCAGATTTATTGAGCAATAATATTCATGCGCTCGTTTTACCCATCAGGCTAGCTCAACATCTTATTGCACAAGTAGGTCATGGGAAAATTGCACTTGATGGCCTCTATAGCAGAGACCCTTTTCCTTATCGCTGGCTGATTGGTCATCAAGATGCGCCATTACATAAAATCTTAGGAAGATTTTTAAACTCCCTTGATCCAATCGAATCGCGCCAGCTATTTTTTCTAGATCCAAATGTCCTCAGTCCAGAGGAATCAAGAGCTTCTGCATTGGAGGCTATTTTTCCTTGGGCTATTACTCTGGCTCTACTATTTAGTGGCACCCTCATTATTTGGCGACTCCAGCGTCAACAGTCTCTTCAAGAGCAAGAAACTGCAAAGCTGATTTCATCTAAGGAGAATGCGGAAAAGGCCAATGCTGCAAAGTCAGCATTTCTGGCCACGATGAGTCATGAGATTCGCACACCGATGAATGCCATTCTGGGCGTTCAAGAGCTACTTCTAACGAGCAAGCAATTTCCCTCCAGTGAAAAGCCCCTATTACGCAGTGCCCATGCA
>JABMMT010000010.1 GCA_013205155.1 Betaproteobacteria bacterium
TCCCTAGTGGGTATTTCAAATTCATATGGCTATATTGTTCGAACAATAGTATTAATTAGGAATTTTGTGAAAGTTAATGAACCAATCACCAATTGTTTGATCGATCAGATTCGTACAAAATACTACCCTGTTGGGTCTGCATTACCAACGGAACAGGAATTACAGCAAAAATTTAACGCATCTCGTTATGCGGTTCGTGAATCTTTGCGTGAATTAGTTGCTATGGGCTTAATTTCACGAAAGCCAAAAACAGGGTCTGTCGTCGTTTCTTCGCATGAAGAGCGTAGTTTTGTACAAAGTCATGGATCTATCAATGATCTTTTTACCTATATCAAAAATTCTAAGCTGATTGTTTTAGAGTCTAGCGAAATTTGCGTTTCTGAAAATCAATCTGACGACTTTGCTCTACCAATTGGTACTATATGGAAGAAGGTTAAGGTTATAAGGCAGAAAATTAGACCTGCACTGCCCCTAGTGGCAAGTGAAATTTATGTTCCGGTTGTATATAGTAGGATCGATGCCTACTTGGGTAGTCTGAAGGTACCAATTTATGCCTTACTTGAAAAAATTACTGGCTTTAAGATTACCAAGGTCGACCAACGCATTTCAGGCTGCTTGATATCTAAAAGTCAGTCAAAATATTTGGGGGTGAAATCTGGCTCTGCAGGACTAAATATTGTTAGACATTATTACGGTATGCAAAATAAACTTTTGCTAGTCACTAATAGTATTTATAGAGCAGACCAGTATACCTATCAAGTTAGCTTGAACTACGATCAATCCCTCAATTCAAGTCGGCCCTAATGATGGATAAATCCTCACAAGAAAATCGTGTAGAGACAATTTCTGAGCAATTGTCTCTGTTCGCACTTGATCTCAAGCTCGAACAAATTCCTATATCGGTTTGTGCCCAAGCGAAGCTGCATATGTTGGATGCCATTGGTATTGGGATCGCTTCTAGCCACTATGATTTTGCTAAAAATATCTTGCACGCATTAATGTCTTTGCAAGAAAGCAATGATCAGCATTATCAAGTTCTAGGGGTTCCAAATAAGCTATCTATGCGTGACGCAATCCTAGTCAATGGAACATATATTCATGGGCTGGATTTTGACGATACACATGCTGCCGGTGTTATTCATGCCTCATCAAGTGCCATGGCTGCGCTTTTGAGCATAGGGCAGCGATATAACATCAATGGGCAAGATGGACTTGTTGCTTATCTTGTAGCAATTGAGGTAGCCAGTAGGATTGCATCAGCTGCAAATGGTGGATTTCATGAAAAAGGCTTTCATCCAACTGGTTTAGTTGGCATTTTCGGTGCGACGGTGTTAGTTGGTCGGATCATGAAGCTTACTGCAGGTGAGCTAACAAATGCATTGGGGATTTCTTTATCTATGGCTTCTGGGGTCATGGAATTTTTAGAGGGTGGAGCTTGGACCAAGCGAATGCATCCTGGATGGGCTGCATCCTCAGCGGTAACAGCTTGCGCCATGGCTCAAAATGGTTTCATTGGGCCAAGAAACACTTTTGAAGGCCGCTATGGGCTGTTTAATACCCACATTGATTCAAGCAATCTTGCAAGTCTAGAAAAATGCACAAATGGTCTTGGTCAGATTTGGGAGATGCAAAACATTTCATTGAAACCCTATCCTGCATGTCATTACAACCATGCATTTGTAGATGCTGCAGTTGCTCTTCGCCAAGGGAATGCATTTGAGATTGAAGATATCCAGAGCATCAAAGCGCGCATTAGCGAAAAACAAGTGCCAGTGGTTTGTGAGCCTCAGGCTAGCAAACGAATCCCAAAAAATTCTTATGAGGCACAGTTTTCTATTCACTTTGTGATTGCTACAAGCTTGATAAAAGGTAAATTTACACTCAATGAGCTTGAGAACGATACTATTTTTAATCCACAAATTCTTGCGCTATGCCAAAAAATAGAATATGAGATTGATCCTCAATCTGCATTTCCAGAGTTTTACTCTGGAGAGGTAGAAATTCAATTGAAATCAGGAAAATCTCTTGTCCATCGCGAGCAAATGAATAGAGGATCTAGCGCTAATCCACTATCTAAAGAAGAGATTTTAGAAAAGTTTTATTCAAATGTAGAGCGTGTCATGAGTCGCACAGTAGCAAAAAATTTTACCGAAGACTTTTTGAATTTAGAACATCAGAAGTCTTTTATCAATATTACGAATCAATTGAAAGTTAATTAGGAGACAATGATGAGTTTACAGATACGACCATTGCAAAAGACTTTTGGTGCTGAAGTGAGCGGATTAGATTTATCTCAACCACTCGAATCGCAAACTATTGCTGAATTAAAATCACTCTGGCATAAGTACGAGCTTTTGTTGTTTAGAAATCAAACTATGGATGAGGCTGAAATAGTTTCATTTTCTAAGCAACTTGGAGATCTAGAAATTCATATTAGGAAAGAGTTTTTATCTCAGAAGTCTCCGGAGATCCTCTATGTTTCAAATATGACTAAAGAAGGAAAACCAGTTGGAATTTTGGCTGATTCTGAAGTGGGTTGGCATTACGATCAAATTTATTTGCCACGGCCGGCGGTAGGATCCTTTCTGTTTTCTGTAAAGCTACCAAGCTCTGGTGGTGAGACATCATTTTCTGATATGTCAGCTGCCTATGCAGCCTTGCCCCAATCAATGAAAAATGCTATCGACGGAAAAAAAGCAGTTCAATCTTATGAGGCTTTTAATGCTCTTTACAGCGTACCCACAAGCACTGAGCAAAAAAAGAAAACTCCTGATATCGAACACCCATTAGTAAGAGTCCACCCCTATTCCGGAAAAAAAGCCCTATATATTTGCCCCGGAATGACTACGCAAATTGTTGGTTTGGATAAGTCGACTAGTGATGATTTATTGCAAGAGCTCTTTGATTGGTCTACTAAGCCAGAGTTTGTTTATTCGCATGTTTGGCAGTTGGGTGACGGGCTTTTATGGGATAACGCCTGCACTATGCATAAACGTGAGCCATTTGACCCCAAGCAAGAACGTCTAATGAAGAGAACAACTATACTTCCCGAGCCAAAATATGCAGTACCAGTTTGAATAGGTTAAAAATAAATGAATAATTTACAGCCCGAAGCACTTTCGGGATTACGTGTTTTGGATTGCGCAACTTTTATTGCCGGTCCTTATTGCGCAACTTTTTTTGCCGAATTCGGGGCTGAGGTTATTAAAGTTGAGCTACCTAAAGTTGGTGATCCTACGCGTAAATTTGGAACGCCCACATCCTGTGGCGATTCTTTAATTTGGCTCTCAGAGAGTCGTAATAAAAAATCTATTACGATTGATTTACGTAAAAAAGAGGGCGCTGATTTATTAAAAAAATTAGTTGAGAAGAGTGATGTTCTGGTTGAAAATTTTCAACCAGGTACATTTGAATCGTGGGGGCTCAGTTGGGAGGAATTAAAAAAACATAATCCTAAGTTGATTTTGGTGAGAATCTCAGCCTATGGGCAAACTGGACCACTAAGTCCACTACCTGGTTTTGGTAGGGTTGCTAATGGTTTTGGCGGCATTTCTTATTTATCGGGATACCCTGACCGACCTCCTGTATCTCCAGGTTCAGCAACCTTGGCAGATTATTTGTCTGGAATGTATGGCGCTCTAGGGGCTTTGGTCGCTCTGCAGGCCAGAGATAAAACTCAAGAAGGTCAGGTGGTTGATGTCGGCCTATATGAGTCCGTTTTCCGAATATTAGACGAGCTAGCACCTGCCTATCATTTCAATGGCTATATAAGAGAGCGTATGGGAGCTGGAACAGTGAATGTTGTTCCACATAGTCATTATCAAACTAAAGATGGTAAGTGGATTGCAATTGCTTGTACTAACGATAAGATATTTTTAAGGTTGGCTGTAATTATGGGGTGCCCTGAACTTGCTGGAAATGGTAAGTGGGGAAAAATTGTTGATCGCGAAAAAGACCGCCTTGTTATAGATCAATTTGTTACAGACTGGACCATGCAATATTCTCGTCAAGAATTATTAAAACTATGTTCAGAAGGTGAGGTGCCTTGCGGCCCCATTAATTCAATTGAGGAAATTTTTACAAATGAGCAATTTGCTGCACGTGAAAACATAGCCTATATTAAAGAACCTAGAATTTCAGATAATCAAGTAATTGCAGTGCCGAATGTCGTTCCAAGACTTTCTGCAACCCCTGGAAAGATTCATTCTTTAGGCCCAAAATTAGGGGCAGATGTTGATTCTCTACTTTCAAGTATTTTGGCATTCAAGCCTGAGGAAATAGAGGAGCTTCGTCAAGCTGGTGTTATATAGTTAATTAGATATCCAAAATGGCTAAAAATGAATACAAGTATTAAAAATAATTTGTTTCGAACTCTTCTTTTTACTCCAGCAAATCATGCAAGAAGAGTAAGTAAAGCCCTTAGTCTAGATGCAGATGCCGTTATTCTTGATTTGGAGGATGCGGTAGCTAATAGCGAGAAGGTGGGCGCCAGAAAGGATGCTATTGCTGCAATCAAAAGCGCCAGTCGATCTAAAATTTATGTCAGAGTAAATGCGCTTGATACTCAATGGACTCTGGGCGACCTTCAGGCTGTAGTTGGCCCTGGTTTATACGGAGTGGTACTGCCTAAGGTGCAGGGTCCGGAAGATATAGAAACAGCAGATTGGTTACTGTCTAATCTTGAGCGAGAACAGGGTTTGAATATTGGTAGCATAGATCTACTGCCAATTATTGAAACCGCGAAAGGTTTTTCAAATCTTAATAAGATATTTTTAGAGCATCGATATCGATCAAGCAATCAATATCAGCGGGTAAAGCGTTTTACTTTTGGTGCTGGCGATTTTTGCAATGATGTAGGCATGCTCTGGACTTCGGGCGAAAGAGAGTTAGATGTCGTTAGAAATGCATGTATTGTGACTGCAAGAGCGGCTAATTTGGAGCCACCCATTGATACTGTTTGGATTCATCTCAAAGATCATGAGGGCCTAGAAAGCTCTGTTGTAAGAAGCTTAAATCTTGGTTTTCAAGGAAGATTATGTATTCACCCCGATCAAGTGAGTATTACAAATCAAGTATTTACCCCTAGTGCAGATGACGTCTTGCGCGCCAAGAAAATTGTGGATAGCTTTCTTGAGGCTGAAAAGAAAGGGTTGGCTGCTATTCAAGTTGATGGCATGTTTGTTGATTACCCTATTTTATATAAAGCTCAAAAAATCTTAGCCATTCATCAAGCCATATCTATTAATAGTAGGTAGTCACTATTTTGGTTTGGCATTAGTACCTCCTAGTGCACAATGACTCTAAATTGAATTGTTTTAGAGTCTTTACTGATTAGAAGAGGAAATATGAAACACATTGTTTTGATTACGGGCGCTACCGCTGGATTTGGAGAGGCAGCTGCCCGACGTTTTTTGGCTCACGGCCATAAGGTCATTGCGGCTGGTAGAAGAGCAGAGCGCTTAGAGGCCTTAAAGGCATCACTTCCCGCTGACCAGAAAAAAAATATCTTCACTTTGGTGCTCGATGTTTGTGATAGCGCCCAAGTGGAGCTCTTACCTGCTGCCCTTCCTGCAGAATTTTCTAAAGTCACTATATTGGTGAATAACGCTGGTCTTGCACTCGGTTTAGATCCTGCTCAAAAAGCGTTGATCAGTGACTGGGATCAAATGATTGATACGAATGTCAAGGGTTTGATCCATATGACCAGAGCCTTTTTATCAGGTATGGTTGAGCGTCAATGTGGGCATGTCATCAACATCGGTTCTGTTGCGGGTCTCTACGCTTATGCTGGCAGCAATGTGTATGGCGCTAGTAAAGCCTTTGTAAAACAATTCAGCATGAACTTACGTGCCGATCTGATTGGTACACCACTACGAGTAACCTGTATCGAGCCGGGACTCAGTTCTGGTACTGAATATTCGAAAGTTCGCTTTAAAGGGGATGCGGCCAGAGTCGAGAAGGTGTACCAGGGTGTTGAGGCCTTAAGTCCAGATAATGTAGCAGAGGCAATTTATTGGACAGCTACTTTGCCAGCTCACGTGAACATTAATGCATTAGAGATCATGCCAGTTCAACAATCATTTGCGGGTACAACAGTCTATCGCGGGTAGTACGAACTTAAGCTTTCCATTTATAAAACTGGGGATAGACACGCATAACTACTGGGCCATCAAAATCCCACGATTTACATTTACCTAAATACATTGGCGGCTTAGTTTCATCAGGATTAAATAATGCGCCAGCGA
>JABMMT010000070.1 GCA_013205155.1 Betaproteobacteria bacterium
CTGATTTCTTTACTTTGTGCATTGACTAGACCGATCACACAAAATTGGATTAAACCAGCAACTACTACTTTTTGAAATAGATTATTCATATTAGTCCGCCTTTATATTGCCATCTTTAACGATCTTACTTAAACGCTGCATCTCTTTTTGAAAATAGGCATTGCTTTCAGCTGGTGTAGATAAATTCATCACCTCGCCACCATCATTAGTTACTTTCTCTTTAAAAGCGCTGGAGGCTACTACTTGCTCAAGGGCCTTAGTTAATTTACTAACAATCGGTGCTGGCATGCCTGCCGGCGCCCATACCGCATAGACGATCGACATTTCGTAGCCCTTTAAGTTACCAGATTCTTCAATCGTAGGCACATCGGGTAACAGTTTTGCTCTAGTTGGCCCTGTAGTGCCCAATGCAATAAGCTTACCGCTTTTAACATGAGGCAAAGCCACACCAAAAGCAGAAAAACTCATGGGAACTTGGCCACCCAAGGTATCTGTAATTGCTGGACCGCCACCCTTATAAGGGATGTGCGTCATTTTGATGCCAGCTTGATTAGTCAATAGTGCACCCGCCAAATGGCTAGCGCTACCATTTCCAAAGCTTGCATAAGCAAGCGTATCGGGCTCTTTCTTAGCTAATGCAATGAGTTCAGCAATATTTTTAGCCGCTAAATTAGGATTAGCAACCAATAGCATTGGCACTTGAGCAATAACCGCTAGAGGAACAATATCTTTCTCAGTTGAGTAAGGTGTTTTGCTATACATCGTGGGATTAATAGCATGCGATGTCACCGACTGAAACATTAAGGTGTATCCATCCGGAGCAGCCTTGGCAACCGCATCCGCACCAATCATTCCATTAGCGCCACCTCGGTTCTCCACCACAATTTGTTGACCTAGGATTGGGCCAAGCTGATTTGCTACTGTTCGGCCAAGGGTATCTGCAAAACCACCTACTGGCCAAGTAATAATGAGCTTAATTGGTCTATTGGGGTAAGCATCTGCTTGCGCCATTGCTGCCGTCTGAAAAATTCCCAGTGAGGCAAGGCCTAAAAACAAAGATGCCAATCTTTTGCTAATGACAAATTTCATACTATCTCCTCTGATCCCAATATTTGGGACTTAATGAATCACTTTTTTATTTTTTAAATCGCTCAAATCACTATCACTTAATCCAAGATATTGCCTCAATACAGAATCAGTATGCTCACCCAGCATCGGAGGAGCATTTTTTTTAGTGTTAACTGTGCCATGCATTGTGAGGGGTGAAGCTAATGATCTAAATATACCCGCTTTAGAGTGCTTCATCTCAAGCACCATATTTTTTGCAATAGTCTGCTCTAAAGTAAGGGCTTGTTTTACGGTATTGACTCTACCAATGGGAATCCCGTTCGCCCTACAAAGATCAATTAACTCATCGCTAGAATAGTTCTTGAGTTTTTCTGTCAGCAATCCATCAATCAAACCCCTATTTTCTACACGCGCTGAATTTGTTTTCAGACGATCATCGTCTATCCACTCACTGTGCCCCAGTAATTGAGATAATTTCGCAAATTGTTTATCATTGCCTACAGCTAGAGCCACCATGCCATCATGGCAGTGATACGTAGTGTAAGGGGCAATGGTGGGATGACCATTACCATAACGTCCTGAATCTTTTCCAGTAGCCAAATGACTATTGCCAACGTTTGCCAATAAAGCAATAGAGGTATCAAATAAGGAAACCTCAACTGCCTGACCTTTTCCTGTTCTATAGCGCGCCAATAAGGCAGCTTGTATCGCATTAGCCGCCATCATGCCGGTGGCTAAATCAACGATCGCAACCCCATATTTTGTAGGCTCGCCATTACTAGGCCCCGCAATACTCATTAAGCCAGATTCGGCTTGTAAAATAAAATCGTACCCTGGCAACCCCGATTGTGTGCCAGCGCTTCCATAGCCCGTGATAGAGCAACGAACTAAAGTGGGGGCATGCTTCTCAAACCAAGCAGCATTAAATCCCCACTTATCTAGAGTTCCACTTTTGAAGTTCTCAATCAGAACATCAAACTGTGGGATTAGTTTTGCTAGCAAGTCTTTACCCTCTGGACCAGAAAAATCAATCGCCACACCTTGTTTATTTCGATTGCATCCCAAAAAGTAAGCAGACTCACCTTCCAAGAACGGAGGACCCCAGGCACGAGTGTCATCTCCGCCAGAAGGTGATTCAATCTTGATCACTTCAGCACCCAAATCACCTAGCAGTTGCCCACACCAGGGGCCCGCTAAGACACGACTAAGATCAAGCACCTTTAGTCCTGCCAGAGCGCCCTCTTGAATTGCAGACTCAGCTTGATTATCTGAACTCATAAAACCGATCACTAATCTCGCATATCAGGAGGTGCATTTTCATTCTTATGAAATCCATCTAAGTAATCATCGAGGGCTGCTTTGTTCTTTAATCTAAATTGCTGGAAATCCGGTTTACGGCCTTCAAGGAAGGCATTCATTCCTTCTAAACTCTCCTCAGAACCCCAAACGTAGGCAAGTAGCTCCATGCCATGCTGCCATGATGCATATAGCTGATCAGATTCAAAGTTCAAACTCTTCTTGGTCATGCGAATCGTTTGTGAACTATTACTCTTAATGTTTTCGCACCAAGCTAGTGTTTCTTTTAATAAGTCTGCCTCTGGTACACACTTATTAATCAGGCCAATTCTTTCAGCGTCTTTTGCATCAAACCGCTTTGCCAAGAAAATCATCTCGCGTGCAATTCGCTCGCCAACAATGCGTGGCAAATATTGAGTCGCGCCCACTGTTGGACAAGCCCCTACTTTTGCACCTGTTTGGCCAAAAACAGATTTTTCTGAACCAATCACTAAATCACACCACAAAGCGAGCTCATGACCTCCGCCAACACACCAACCATTCACCATTGCAATTGCTGGAATCGGAATACCACGAATGGCCATAGCCAAACCTAACATCCGATCATTCCACATGGAAGCATTTGTAAAAGTAAGGCGTTTCATTGCGTAGAAGTCGCCACCAGCAGAGAAAGCTTTATCTCCAGCACCAGTAAAGACTACGCAAGCAATAGAGGGATCTTCTCTTGTTAGTTTTACTGCATCAATCATTTCATCCAGTGTTTGCTCTCTAAAGGCATTCAATACTCGTGGACGATTAATCGTAATCCAAGCAACTTGGTCCTTAACTTCAAAAAGAATGTCCTTATACGGTTTTTCTGGTTTGATGCTCATCTTATCTCCGTGAAATTTGTGATTTGTTTTCTTAGATAAATATAAAGATATTTATTCACTGAGTAAATAATACCCAAAAAAAACCTATGCCTAAGATAAATGAAATATACGGATAAGTTGGATCTTGAGACTCCACAAATCAATCTAACTAGCGTTACTTAGGCCAACTGTCATACCGCCGCATACATACAGTGTTTGTCCTGTTACAAAGCTGGCACGGTCATCCATCAAATACGCTGCCGCATGAGCAATATCCTCAGGCTGCCCCATTCTCTTAACAGGGATACTTTCAATAATCTTGATAGTCTTGGGCGCGCCCGGAGGATTACCAGAAGTAAATAGCTCCGTTGCAATGGGCCCCGGTCCAATTGCATTAACAGTTATGCCGAATTGTGC
>JABMMT010000071.1 GCA_013205155.1 Betaproteobacteria bacterium
ATTTAAGGCTCCTTTAATTAAAAATATTAGGGTTACTACTTAGATAGTATGTGCCTTAATGATTAAACTTGTGTGACACCAAGCCAATTTCTTTGATTAAAAGTTTTAAATGCCTACCTATTTGTAGTCATTTGGTCATAAAGCTCCAAAATGCTCCAAAAAGGATAAAACTACATTAATCCGTAATAATAAAACGTCATAAATTAGGATTAATTACTTGATTCAACAAAAAAAGACATCAAGATGAGCGCACTAAAAGAAGCTCTAGAGAAATTAAGACAGACTGGGTCTATTGCTGGAAGACTTTAGGAATCTGAAGATGAAGGATGTTGAGCAGCTCACCGAGGAAATCAAACAGCAGTATCTTTATGGCAATGGCAAACTCGAGCAGGTGGGCAAGAAACATAAAGAGCATTAACTCGAAGTATCGTTTTAAACGATAAACCAATTAAATGGATCTATGGTTCACTCGCTTGGACAATTCTTCAGCGCTCTCTTTTCGATCGCTGTAGCGATCAGTCAAATAGCTTGAAACTGCGCGAGTCAATAAAGTGAATTTAACTAACTCTTCCATCACATCCACTACACGATCGTAATTAGCCGATGGCTTCATGCGATTATTGTCGTCAAACTCTAAAAATGCTTTTGCTACAGATGATTGATTGGGAATCGTGATCATCCTCATCCATCTGCCCAGAATTCTCATTTGATTAACCGCATTAAATGATTGCGATCCGCCGCTTACTTGTAATAAAGCAAGAGTCTTGCCTTGAGAGGGCCTTACTGCACCGACACTAAGTGGTATCCAATCTATTTGAGACTTCATTAGTCCTGTCATAGCGCCATGACGCTCGGGACTACTCCAAACCATGCCTTCTGCCCATTGAGCTAGTTCTCTTAACTCAACTACTTTGGGATGTGTTTCAGGGGCATCATCTACTTGTGGCAATCCATGGGGATTAAAGAACCGTGTTTCACAGCCCATCGCTTTTAATATTCTTTCGGCTTCTTCTGCTAAAAGGCGACTAAATGATCTTTCTCTAAGTGAGCCATATAAAAGCAATATTTTAGGTGAATAACTTAATGGGGCATTAGCTCGTAGGTTTTCAAGATCTGGCTTATGAAACAGTTCTTTATCGATATTAGGTAGGTCGGTCATGGGTAGAGTGTAATGAGTGACTGGGTGTAATAAAACTGTCATAGATTTAAAGAATTGATTACGTACAATTAAATAATAACTAACAATTAACTGAGTCCAAGCCAAATGAAGCAATACAACATACTCTTTTTATGTACCCATAACTCCGCTCGCTCGGTATTGGGAGAGGCTTTGGCAGCCACGCATCAAAGTGGTTTGTTTGTCGGATATTCCGCAGGATCAACTCCTGGCACTTCAGTCAATCCAATTGCGGCTGAACTCACAAAAGAGATGGGATACGATCAAAGCAAGTTGAGAAGCAAGAGCTGGGATGAGTATGGTTTGCCTGATGCTCCCAAGATGGATTTTATTGTTACTGTTTGTGATAATGCCGCGGGTGAAATATGTCCAGTATGGCCTGGTAACCCAGCAACTGCTCACTGGGGCTTTTCTGATCCTTCACAAGTTCAAGGCAGTGATGAAGAAAAGCGTAAAGCGTTTAAAGATGTCATGATTGGTTTGAAAAAGCGTATTGAGCTCTTGGCCTCTATGCCGCTAGATAGGCTGGACTCGATGAGCTTAAAAGAGATTCATACTAAGGCTTAATTTTTAGCTAGAGTCAGACATCCTTGGCCCTAGTTCGATTCCGCCCCGAGCCACCAAGAAGCACAATAACTCACTTGGCGATTTATCCCATCTTCAGCAAAATTACACCAAGCAGAATCAAGGCGGCGCCGATCCAGCGAACTGGAATATTGGGGTCTCCAAAAACCAGAACACCAATGGCAAAAGTACCCACTGCGCCAATGGATGTCCATACCGCATACGCTGTGCCAATAGGAATGCCTTTTAATGAATACCAAAGCAAGAATCCGCTCAATACCATGCTTATTCCAGCCAAAGCAATGCCCCAGATTTTCATGCTGGGATTGTTTGATAGCTTTAATCCAAGCGGCCAACCAATCTCAAAAACACCTGCCATTAATAAAGATAGCCAGTACATGTTGAGCCTAGAGTTAATCGAAAAATTCACTTTATCAAAGTTTTTCAGGCTTTAAAATAGGATTACACGTCCCTGTGTCAATCGATGTCGTTTTAAACGACATATACGCTACTATTAAATTATTAATAGTTAATGCTTCAAATATGAGCCAATCTAAAAAAATCATTGTCTATATCAATATAGCCCACTTCATAGATCATTACGCTATGCTGATCTTTGCGGCAGCAGTGATTATTATTGCCCCTACTTTTAATATGAAGTACGGAGAATTACTTCCGTATGCTACCCCTGGATTTATTGCTTTTGGCGCAGGCTCATTGCTTGCAGGATGGCTAGGCGATAAGTGGAGTCGTCGCAATATGATGGCCATTTTCTTTTTCGGAATGGGGCTAACCCTTTTTGGCGTTTCTTTTATTCAAACACCGCTGCAATTAGGCGTCATGCTTTTATTGATTGGCATGATTGCCTCCATTTACCATCCAGTTGGAACTGCTATGCTTGTTTCCAATGCCGAAAAATTAGGAAAAGAAATGGGCATCAATGGCGTTTGGGGAAATATTGGTGTCGCTTCTTCAGCCCTTATCACTGGCATTATCACTGAATACTTTGGATGGCGTATTGCGTTTCTAGTGCCCGCAGTCGTTTGCTTGGTTGTTGGTTTTTTATATGTACGAAGTATTCCAAGCTCAGTTGATCAGATTGTTAAAAAATCTTCAGCCGGCTCAGCTCGGGTATCAAAGTCGGTAATGATATGGGTCGTGGTATCTCTTGTCATAACAGTCATCGCCAGCTCCACGACTTTTAATGCGATTACAGTCGCTTTGCCAAAATTATTTCAAGAGAGACTTTCAAACTTAACAGCTAATACCGCAACTTTGGGAATCATTACTTTTTTTGTGTACTTATCTGGAGCCCTTGCTCAATACATCATTGGAAACTTACTAGATAAGTACTCTCTTAAAAATGTATTTTTGCCTTTAGCCATTGTGATTGTTCCAACACTGTATTTGGCTTCAACAATAAGCGATTATTGGCTGATTATTTTAGCGATTGTTATTATTGTGGCCATCTTTGGGCAGGTGACAGTAAACGATACGATGCTTGGCAAATATACGGCTGATGAGTGGAGAGGTCGTGCCTATGCGGCAAGATACTTTTTAGGTTTTACTGCCGCAGGACTATCAGTGGGCTTGGTCTCCATTCTTTATAACCAAGGCGGTTTTGATTTGATGCTAAAGGCGATTGCTGGACTGAGCTTACTTACGGTTGTTGGGGCAGTTATTTTTCCTAAAGAAGATAGGAAAAGCTAAGTAATTTAAGGGCATGCTACTTTGATAAAAATCAATACGCAATTTCTGCGCACTGAGAAATTACCCCTCGCAAGATTATGATTTCATGGAAAATTTGACTGGCACAAGGATGCATAATGTTTAGACAAGTCTAGACTGGCGGCCCAAGCCCTTGAAAGTAAAGCTACTTACGTAATAAGGCCTAACTTTCTATGTTCTCCTTAAAGCAGAACATATTTGCTTATGAGTGCCATCAATCGGAGGCTCAAATGCTATGGCTTGGCTAATCTATTTGGGGCAGAGCAGCCACAAAATTGAGCTAAAGAGAGCAATATTATTAAAAATACTTTTTTTATTTATAGCTCATTAGAAGTGCTTAAGTGGATTCTTGTTCTAGAAAGCAACATCAGCATTTGGACTAGCTTGATGGCAAAATACCTTATTAACTATCATTTTGTAATTAAGCACCAACATATTTTGAGAATTTTATGAACCCTGAAAAAGCTGCGGATATAGTTGAAAAAGAAGGCGATTCACAGCCACATCTGAAAAAAGCAATAGTGATCTCTATTTTGGCAATGGTTTTAGCATTTGCAAGCTTGGGAACAGCTAGGACATCAAAATTATTAGCAGTGAGTAATATTCAACTTTCTAATACCAATACAATTTATGAGTTTAGAGCTTTGCGTCAATTAGTATTAAATATAGCCATTGATTCATTCAATTACGATCTGAGCAATATTTCACTCAATAAAAATACTGCAATTAACCAAGGATCCTTGAAGGGCATGCAACAAATTATTCACGGCTATGAAAAACAAATAAAGAGCCTTGAAAGTGACGAAAATCGCGATGATGATAAGCAGCACTTACAAACAAAATTAAATGTTCTTGCAGACCTTATTCAAACTACAAAAGAGAAAAATGAACGTTTTGAATATGCTGAAGTAGCCTTACAAATTGCCATTGTGCTAGTTTCTGCATCGATAATTTCTTCAGCTGCCCTCCTGCTTTGGTGCGGTATTGGCATTGGTTTTATCGGATCAATACTTACATTAAATGGCTATTTGCTATTTTTCTAGCAAATATAGTTGCGTGAAGCACTTTAATTAAAGTCGAATACCCTAGGCCCTTTTCAACTCTGCCTCAGGTCACCAACACACTCCAAAACTACCTACGGGTGGTTTTCATTTGGGCTTGCAGTATAGAGGGCTAAAGATTAGGATGGTCTCAATTAGTCCAAGATACCCATCATGAAACAACTTATCATTTCCCTAGCTTTTGTATTACTTTCAACAAATTCATTTGCTTTTGAAATCTTTGCCTTAGGTACAAGTAATACTAACTGCCGCGCAGGCGGTCATGCCTATACAAATACCTTAAGCGAGCTATTAACTGCCCAGGGAATAAATGCAAGTGTTCTAAATGCTGGCATTGACGGCGATAGGCCAACCTTTATGCTAAATCGTCTTGAGCAAGGGCTGAAGAACTACCCAAACATTAAGCTAGTTCTATTTGAGCCTGGCCCAAATGAGCAAAATAAACGCTTCAATCTCGAATATACCGAAAAAATATTAGCCTATCTTCAGGAAATAAAAATGCCGACGATCTATTCTTCAACTACCTTTGCGCAAACGGCAGAAGAGGCAGAAATGACTGCCAAAAAATATGGGGCCTACTATTATGGAAATTGGTCTAGAAGCGTTCCAAGAGATAGGGAGAATTACACCTTCGATGGTGTAAAGAGCCCATCAGGACACATGGCCGCGAAAGGTTGCGCACTATGGGCCAAAAATACACTCCCACTCATCCTTCAGGTGATTAAAGAGAAGAATATTCAATAGGATTCAGTAACCTCAGGCCTTAGTCGATTCCGCCCCAGGCCACCAAGATTCAAATAATGCCCTGCTTCGTGCGGGACATTTTTTTTCGGTCGGGCAAAACTTAATCCTCCAGAATACTTCTGAGCATCCAGGCAGTTTTCTCATGAATATCTAGGCGTTGCGTTAAGAGATCCGCAGTAGGCTGATCATTTGCTTTATCCACCAAGGAGAAAAGTTTGCGTGCAGTTTTGGCTGTAGCTTCTTGGGCTTTCACAAGGTAACGAACCATTTCAAGGGCTTTTGGAGTTCCGCTGACTTCTGCAATGGAAGTCAGCTTTGAAAATTCTTTATAAGTAGCAGGTGCTGGCTCTCCTAGCGCTCGAATTCGTTCTGCTATCAAGTCTAAGGCCGCCCATTGTTCTGTGTATTGAGCCATAAACATGGTGTGAAGCGTATTAAACATCGGCCCTGTGACGTTCCAGTGAAAATTATGCGTCATCAGATAGAGGGAATAACTATCGGCCAAGAGTTCAGACAAGCCTTTTGCAATAGCTTTGCGATCTTTCTCATTAATTCCGATGTCAATTTTTGATGCCAAAGATTTTGTAGCCACTATTTTCTCCATTATTGTGAATAGCTATAAGCTTGAGTTGAACTTATTCCTTATTACTATACTAGTACAAGCATAAAGATTATATGAAATTGTTTGTCTCCAGTAGTTTGATTCTGCCCGGGTCACCAAGATTCTATAAACCACCTAAGGGTGGTTTTTTCATTTGCACTGCCCTTAGATAGGATGGCTCAATTAAGGCGATCGTCTAGTTGTAGGAGACTTGACCACTTAGTTTTTTGTAATTGACCTAGCAATAAACTGAAGGATGACTTGCGTAACTATTGCCACAACAACCGATGATAGGACTGCTATCAAAATAGAGGTCTCTGACAGTAAAAGCGTTAGGGTTAAAAAGAATGTTACGAAAGAATATAGACCCTTGACCATTCCACGGTAAACCTGTGTGACATGAGTGGGCCCTAAAGTAGTGTGAGTAAATACAGCGAGGACTAGTCCAATGACTGGAAAAACCGCAAGGATGCCACTCCAAACTTCACCTAAAGCCCCAGCCAAACTAGTAACAGTGAAAGTTAACAAAGCACCAACCAACATGCGCCAAGGAAGATCGTGTAATTTAGTATTTGGTGGGGTAGTCGGTTTTGTGCGAGGTAGAAGAAGCGGCGTAATGATCAGCGAACTAATAGCGATCAGCAATGCAATACCCAGACTTGGTGTAGTCATGGCCAAAGTAAGCGCCAAAATGAGCCATGCTACCAACGCAGAAAGTAGGGCGAAGATCCAACTCCAACGAATACATGCCCAAGAGTAGACTAGTCCAAAAATAAGTAGGCAGGCTGTAGCGGAGATTACAGATATAGAGGTTAAAGCAGCAAATTCAGAACCTTGTTCAAGCGCAATGAAAATAATAATGGGTCCCGCTACAACTGGAAAAGCACCCACTAATCCCGCAACGCTAGAACCCCATTTACGACCTACTAAGGTAATTAAGCCAATAAAGATGGGAACTATAGTGAGTTTAAGAATAAGTAGCACCGTGTGATTATAGGTAGTTACGCTTTAGATTCGAGATTCTCATGTCGGCAGTTCGATTCCGCCCCGGTCCACCAAGAAACACTAAAACCACCTTCGGGCGGTTTTTATTAATAGAGTCTAGAATGACCAATGTTGTATTTTTTACTAAAGCTATTTAGCTCTCTTCCGCTAGTGATGCTTCAAGGCATCGGGGCCGCTATTGGTTTATTAACCTATTTCAGTTCTTCTCGGTATCGAAAACGGTTAAACCAGAATCATCAAAATGCGGCCACCTTTTCAGGATTTAAGCCAGCCCCCTGGAAAGTAGCCGCCGAGTCAGGGATGATGTTTGCCGATACTCTTTGGATATGGCGACATCCAAAATCTTCTATAGATAAAGTAACAGTAGCTAATTTAGAACAAATTATTGGCCTTGCTAAAAATGGAAAGGGACTCATTATCCTGGCCCCACATTTAGGTGGTTTTGAAATAGTGCCGCGATTTTTTGCCGCGTACATCAAGGCTACAGTAATGTATAGGCCAGCGAGAAAGCCCTGGGTTAATGAATTAATGCTTAAATCTCGTCAGCATTCTCAAATAGACTTTGTTGAAGCAAACTTGGGCGGAGTTCGAAAAATTAAGAGAGCGTTAAAAAATGGTGAAGTCATTGGTATCTTGGCTGACCAAGTCCCCAGTATGGGCGATGGTGTGTGGGCCAAGTTCTTTAATCAATATGCCTATACAACTACACTTCCAATTAAGCTAACGCATAAAAATGACGCATCCACGATATTTGTGAGTGCGGAAAGATTGAGTTTTGGGCGGGGCTGGGAAATCAAGTATCGTTTGATGTCAGGGCGATATCCAGAGTGTCCAGTAAAGGCTGCCACCCTTATGAATCAATTTTTTGAAGCAAGTATTCTTTCTAAGCCCAATCAATATATGTGGTCCTACAATCGATACAAAAAACCGCTTGGCGCAGAACTAGTCCCAGCAGGATAAATCATCCTCTGCCTTGGTTGATTTCGCCCTAGGCCACCAAGAAACATCAAAATCACCTTCAGGTGATTTTTTTCATTTGAATGATTGGAGTCGTAGAATGGGTACTTATGATTTTTTATAGAGCTTTCTGAGATGAACATTCTACGGGTATGTAAATCGGTTGTTTGTTTTTCGCTTGCCATTTTCGCTCTTTTAGTCTGCTTGAATAATGTCATGGACTACGGCTCCAATTACGCTTTTGTTCAGCACACCCTTTCTATGGATACAGTTTTTCCAGATAATACTTTGAAGTACCGAGCCATTCTCGACCCCTTGGTTTGGAGTCTTGCCTATAGACTAATCATATTTGCTGAATTTTTAACAGGAATTCTGTTGCTCATAGGCGCCATTAGCCTACTCAAAAATATTCATTCGTCTGTCGCATTTACTAGGGCCAAGAATTGGGTTTATCTTGGCTGTCTGACCGGTTTTTTACTGTGGTTTTTTGGTTTTATTGTTGTTGGTGGCGAATGGTTTTGTATGTGGCAATCTGAAAAATGGAATGGTGTAGAGGCAGCTTTCCGTTTTGTTGTCCTTATCATGTTTACATTACTATTTACCGCAATGCCTGAATCTGAAAACGAGCAGAAATAGAGTCGGGCATCCTAGGCCCTTGGTCATTTCGCCCTAGGCCACCAAGAAACATCAAAACCACCTTCAGGTGGTTTTTTCTTTCACCCCCCATATAATTTTTCTTTGGTTGGGATGACAGCTCAGAATATAATGTGTTTCATTCAAATAAAAAATAATGAAGCATCTCAGGATCTATTAGGTTTTTAATTTTATGACAACAGTAAAACAAGTTATTAAGCAAAAAGCTAACACCCTTTTTTCTGTCGGATCGACTGATAGCATAGAAAATGTCTTGATGCTGATGCGCGATCATCGAGTAAGGGCTATTTTAGTTATTGATGATGGCAATTTAGTGGGGATCGTTTCACAGGGTGATTGCGCTATAAAAGTGCTGTTGCCGCACAATAATCCAAAACAAGTTGCCGTTTCAAAAATAATGACAGCGAACCCGCTAACTGTGATGCCATCTAACTCATTAGAAGAGTGTATGGCAATAATGGTTCACAAACATATTAGACACTTGCCTGTACTAGAAAACAATAAAGTGGTTGGAGTGATTTCTATTGGAGATCTAGTAAAAAGTATTATTGAGCTTCAAGATAGTCAGATCAAGTTTTTAGAAACTTATATTAATGGCCATGGTGTTTAGCCTTTATAAGAGGTAGAATCCTGCTCCTAGTCGATTCTGCCCTGGACCACCAAGAAACATCAAAACCACCTTCGTGAACTGACCCCCAAAAGTTGGACCTTATGTCCAACCAAGGGGGTTTTGTTTTATGAGCAAGTACAGCAAGCAGTTCAAGCTAAAGGTAGTTCAAGAGTTTCTAAAGTCAGGCGGTCTTAAGCGCGTAGGTCACCTGTTTGAGATTAGTCACTCCGATGTCCGTAAATGGACTTTAGCCTATCAAGCCCATGGCCATAGCGGCCTTAATCCCAGCTTCCAACACCATTCCCTGCAGTTCAAAGTACAGGTTCTAGAGTACATGGCCAAGCATCAGATATCCGCCAGGCCAGCTGCCGCCCACTTTGGGATTGGGAGTATGACCACGATATTGCAATGGCAAAAACTCTACAATGAAGGTGGTATTACAGCCCTAGAACCCAAACCCAAGGGACGGCCACCCATGTCAAAACGAAGTGCGATTGCAGCGCTCCTAGCTAAACCTTCAGAGCAGCTTACGCATGAAGAGTTACTGCGTAAAGCGCAGTATTTGGAAGTGGAGAACGCCTATCTAAAAAAGCTCGAAGCCTTAGCTCAGCAAAAGCACTTGGCAAGCAAGAACAAGTCCAAGTCATCACTGAGTTAAGGCAGCAGCATCCATTGCAAATCGTTTTACTGGCAGCCCAAATGCCCAAGAGCGTGTATTACTACTGGCGTGCAGCCAGTAGTAAAGTCGATCCTTATCAGGAGGCTAAAGAACATATTACCCAGATCTTTAATACCCATCGGGGTCGCTATGGCTATCGGCGGGTGCTACTAGAGCTACGCAATCAACATCAATATTTAAACCACAAGACAGTACAAAAACTCATGGGCCAACTAGGACTGAAGTCCCTTGTGAGGCCCAAGCGCTATCAGTCTTATAAGGGAGCCATCGGTAAAGCTGCCCCTAATTTATTGGAACGCAACTTTATAGCTAAAGCACCCAATCAAAAGTGGGTGACTGATGTCACCGAGTTCAATATCAAGGGCGAGCGAGTCTATTTATCACCGATCTTAGATCTCTATAACCAAGAGATCATCTCCTATGAGATTGCTGCTCGGCCACAGATTAGCTCAGTCATGCAGATGCTTCAAAGCGCATTTAAACAACTGGGACCAAAAGATAAGCTCATGCTGCACTCAGACCAGGGCTGGCAATACCAGATGGGGCTATATCAACAGGCCTTGCAAAAACAAGGCGTTACTCAAAGCATGTCTAAAAAAGGGAATTGCTTAGATAACGCAGTCATGGAGAACTGGTTTGGAATTATGAAAACAGAGTTCTTCTATCAAAAGAAGTTTGACGATGTTCAATCATTTAAAACTGAGCTTAAGGAGTACATCCACTACTACAACCATGATCGAATCAAACAAAAGCTAAAGGGATTAAGCCCGGTGCAATACCGAACTCAATCCCTCGTGCTAACCTAACTAAACTGTCTAACTTTTGGGGGTCAGTTCAATTAAGAGTGGCTTTGAATTAAGACTAAATCTAAATTAGAACTTGTAACCAATACCAGCCAACAGATTAAAGGCGTTAGTATTTACGGTTTGTGTTGTTGTGTATGCCAAACCACTAACTGTTCCACTGCTGTTGTATGACTGATTGCCATAGCTAAAGTAGTTGCCCTCAGCAAAACCATATAAGCCGCCGCTAATAATTTGCTTGTAGCCAACGCCTAATGAGTAGCCAGTGAAGTTTAGGGTAGGATTGTTTGAACCAGCATAAGTTGTTTTTACTGAAGTGCCTGCGTAACCAACTTTTCCATACAGCAACTTATCTTTATCAATAGCAATAGCTGGTGACAGGAAAATGTTGTAACTATTTTCTACTTTGTACTGCGAGGTAGCAGAAGTTAAGCCACCGCCAGTAGTAGTAGCATTTGTGTTGCTACCTGCGATTGGTGAGTATTCAGCTCCAATACCCATTAAGAAATTCTTGCTAACGGTACCCATATAACCAACAGTTACCACTCCAGTGAAGTCAGCGGTACTGCTGAATGAAGTACTCCGGCTGTAAGTTCCAACTAAAGGAGCTGTTGAGATTGTTTGTGAGCCATTGCTACCAGAAGGAGATGCGCTGGCATAACCAATACCAACTTGTCCATAAGCGCCATCAAAAGCAGACTGAGCCATTGTGCCAGTAGCCGCCACTGATAATAGTGCCGCTACTAATAAATTTTTTTTCATTTTATTTCCCTATATTTTTTTATTAAATCTATAACTACTTAACGAGTATGTTGCTTGTAGGGATATGCTGCTGTTTAGATAGATACGAACTTCGTAGCTTAAATTCGTAGGAATTTCAAAGTACTGAAATTACAGTACTTCTGTGCCTACCAATACCAACTACTGTGGAAATTAAGCAACAACACTCCGTTGTTGCCACACTTGCGCTTATACGCAAGCAGAGTGCTGCTCACTTACCAATTGGGCATTCATTTATTCCGTACGATATTTTGGTAACAGTTGTGGATAGCTTTACAAGTGATAAAGAGTTAACAGTAAAAGCATTGTTTGCCACTTTGCCTTATAGCGATATGGGACTACGCTATCACTTCCGAAAACTGGTTGATGGTGGCTGGATTGAATTACACGCAGTTAATGGAGACGCACGTGTAAAGCAAGTTAAACCAACAGATAAGCTATCAAAACATTTTGAATTACTTTCTAACTCTCTTACTCCACTACTTAATATTCCGTCGTTTCAACACGACAATTAAGCCAGCTTCTCCGCAGCCATAGTTGCCGTTAGCTTGCTGTAGTGCTTTTCTAACATTCCCACACTTGTGCCCATTTGTCTTGCTAATGTATGAATATCTATTGCGTCGTCCATTAACGCTAACGTAGCGTATGCGTGACGTAAGCTATATAAAGTCCTTTGCTGCTTTGTTTTAGCGTCATACGTTAA
>JABMMT010000072.1 GCA_013205155.1 Betaproteobacteria bacterium
GGGCTCGAACCCGCGACAACCAGAATCACAATCTGGGACTCTACCAACTGAGCTACGTCCGCCGTTGTAGAGATGTCATTATAGCTTTTTGATCAAAAACCTGTCAAAAACGATGGTTTTAAGCACTTAGTTAAGCACTTTCATACTCAAAAGCAGCCCAATCGCCAAGACAAAGACTGGCGTCAATGAAAAAGTCGGTAATCGCCACTTTACTCTGAACCTTAGCTAAATCGTGATGATCTGAGAGCCGTTGGCGCCAATAGCGTGAACCTGCCCTGCCATGCGCCAATCCCAAAATATGTCTTGTGAATGAGCCTATATAAAAAGGTTTGCTTTTGGCTTTGCACTCATCAAACCACGCGTGAACTTGCTTGACTAATGCAATCTGAATGCGATGCCACTCGGTTTCGCTAAAGAGATAACCTGCTGCCTCACCATTGGTATTAATCAGGTCATCCCAACCCAATAGTAACGCTGGGAAATGATAAGCCGCCCTACCAACCATGAAGCCATCAAAATCATCCCAATGACCAGCAATTTGCTCATTCGTTTCTAAGCCACCATTGAGCAGTACTTTTAAATTGGGGAATTGTTTTTGTGCATCTACTCTCAGTCTGGCAGCTACTTCATAGCGCAGCGGTGGCTTGCTGCGATTTTCTTTAGGAGATAGACCTTTGAGAACCGCATTGCGCGCATGAATCGTCACCTGACTTGCTCCCGCATCAGAAACCGCTAAAATAAAATCAAGCGCAAATTGATAATCTTTTTCTGAATGAGCAGCGTCCATCGAATTTAAGCCAAGGCGATGCTTTACTGAAATGGGTATATCAACTGCACCCCTCATGGCTTTTACACAATCTGCTACTAAATTGGGTTCAGCCATAAGACATGCACCAAATGATCCTCGCTGAACGCGTTCTGATGGGCAGCCACAATTGAGATCAATCTCGTCATAAGCCCACTGTTGCGCTAGCTCTGCAGCTTTAGCCAAATCACTTGGTTCTGAACCACCTAATTGCAATACCACTGGGTGTTGATCTTCTGAGTAGTCCAAATGACGAGGAACATCGCCATGCATTAATGCGCCTGTTGTAACCATTTCCGTATAGAGAACGGCTTCTTTAGTTAGCGTACGATGAAATGAGCGGCAATGACGATCTGTCCACTCCATCATCGGTGCAACGGCTACGCGTTTTTTAGGGAAAATTGTCACATTATCTTTAGGTCAAAAAGTAGATTCTAAGCATTTTTAATCTATAAAGCATTGTAATTTCAGCCTATTAAAACATATAGCAAATTTAGCGTTGTCCTTGAATTTTTAAAGCTTTTTCGAATGCCCTAAGACGCTTAAAGACGGAAATTAATTCAACGATAGTGGGCCAACTTTTAACCAAAAATTGAAATGAATCTAAAACTCTGTAAAAAGCACGAATGATTTGTTGCATCACTCCCAGGGAAATAATTCCAGCAACAATGGTTGGCGCTAGTATTACATATGGAAGAATCACGCCAGCTTGTAAGTAACTAAATTTTGCTACATCAAAATAGAGGTAATGGAAAAATAAACGAAAGTAATTCATTCTGACTTGATTAAATAGACCCCGCATTAAACCCACTTCACCGCGATCAGGGCTATCTTCAGCAAGAACTAATTCTTTTCTAAAGGCGGCCTCAACCCTTTGATTATTAAATTCCAAGCCCGGTAATTTAATACCGACAAAGCCCAAGGCTATGGTTCCAAATATAGCAAAAAATATAGTAACAAAGACAGGCGCATGATCAACCTTTCCAATAAGGGGAAGAATATTAATCGAATCTGATAAATGCCAAAGGATTGGAATAAATGCTAAAAGAACTAAAATTGACTCAATAAGACTTGATCCAAGAGATTCCATAATATTTGCAAATCGCTTGGTATCCTCCTGAACCCTTTGACTAGCACCTTCTATGTGACGTAATTCTTGCCAGTGACTTAAAAAATAAATTGTCATTGCTTGGCGCCAACGAAAAACCCAATGTTTTGCAAAAAAACTAAGGATGACTGCGATAAAAATAAATTCCCCTGCGAGTATGAAAATATCCAATAGAAGTCGATAGTAATCATTGATCTCGATACTATTTGGAGATGAGAGCGCCTTTTGAATGGTGTTGTAAAACTGGCCAAACCATTCATTCATCCTGACATCGATTTCTACCTGAATCCAAGATCCAAGTAATATCAAAAAAGATCCACCCCAAGACCATACAATCCACTTTTTTGAAAAGAAAAAAGAAGTAAACAAGGTAATATCTTTCAGGTGATAGGGAGTTATAGAGAGTACGACGTCATCTTAGCAACATTAGGCACAAAAAAACACATCCCAAGTATCAATTTGACGAAGCCCAATTCACAGATAAATATTTAATCGTGACTGCTGCCAGACAATGAATGATGACTACGAAACGAAAGCAGTAATCCTAAACCTCAAATTGAGGAAAGTAATTTTTCATCTTCAAAATGCTAGTTGTAAATAAATGATAGCTGATACCAGTGCAGATGAGATCTATACCTACTACGACCCAAGTATTCCAAACTGTTGAGGAAGGCCAGCTAGCAAAAAGACAAATTCCGACGATAAAATTGAGAATTGCTAGACCTGCTATGAGGAATCGAAAAGGTGCGACAAGGACGTCAAAGGATTGAGCAACACGGACAAAACCAATTAAGATAAAAAGCAGACCCAACCAAAAATTGAGATATTGATCCTCTAAAGCGTCACTCTGAACCAAATAACAGAAGATAACAAACCAAACGATAGGAAGGACTGTAGCTATCCTTACTCGATCAACATTTTTAGTAATGATAAAAATTGCACAGAAACGAATCAATAAGGAAACAAACAGTATGCTTAGAAATACGATAATATTGCCGCTTGTCCGATAATTTGAAAGCCAAAAACTTAATAAACCCATTGAACACAATGCGACACTTGCCAAGTTGCTAAAGGCCCTAAAAGAGACCCCGTCATTTTTATCAATGTCCATAGTTTTGCATTTCCATTTTACAAATAATAGTCGGAATCAATCAATGCAATCATTAGCTTTGATCATCTTGGCATCTGAAACCAAAGACTAGAGTACTTTACAGTGCTAATGTAATTTCTTCACCAGCGAAATATTCAGCATGATAAGACCCGTCACCAAATGAAATCACCCTATCGGCATCTATCACAGCACCCAATTCGATAATCGGAGCTCTTTCTAGCTTTATCATGACGCTATCCCAATCTACTGTCAGCACCTCTTTTAACTGCTTAATATCATCGAGGACAAAGTAACTACTTTGTAGATCATAAATCCAAAAATCAGTCCTCATAACCCGCTCAAGATCAAACTGAATTCGATTAGGAGAGGCACCCTTTAGGGCAAAGTTTAACTCCTTTTCTGAGGAGTTGATTGCGGCGCCAATCGAGACAATATTACCGTCTTCGAGAATGAGCCCTACTTCTATGATGAACCAATAAAGCCTAGCTACGTATTCGAGCATGCCTTTCTTGTGTGCCAAAACGGCAGCTTTTCCACAGGCCTCCATGAAATCAGCAATTTCATCAAATGCCAACAAGGCAACATGACCAAAGATGTCATGAAAAACATCTGGATACTCCTGAAAATCTAAACCATTCAACTGCCTAATCTCACAACCGGCTGGAAAGCGACGGTTAGCCAAGTGCTCGAAGAACACTAAATCAGGAATCAAACCTGGAACTGCTACTACCTCAAACCCAGTAAACTTTTTTAATCTCGCTGATAAATTTACAAAATTAGGAATTTGAGTTGCATCCAACTGAAGACGCTCAATTCCAGCTTGAAATAATTTGGATGATCTTCCCGGAAGCTTTTGTAGCATATCCTCATAAAGCTTAGCCCAAATTTGGTGATCTTCAGAGCTATATGACTCCCAATTTTGATCAATTAACCAGTCCGCTCTGGCCGGAACATAGTCAGCCGACTGAGTTGGATGTGGAGGAGGAGTTTTAAAAGACTTTGCCATTGGGTTATTTTAAGAATGCTCAATATAACTTTCTATCAATTGCTATACTAGTCAATACAACCATTAATGATTATTGTAAATAATTTCTTTTTTGACTTATATCTTTAGTAAATTAATGTCAAAATATTATATCTACTTTTTTTAAAATATCATGGCCGAAAAATCATTCAAACCCATACGCGTCAGCGATGATGCCACGATTGACCTGATATGCTTTCCATATGCTGGGTCGGGAGCCTCAATATTTTATACATGGGCAAATTATCTAAACCCAAAGATTAATATTTATGGATTTCAGGCACCCGGCAAAGAAGATAGGATCTCAGAAGATTTAATTGAAGATCTCAATATCCTGGTTCAAAATGCAGTTCAGGAGCTAAAACAGCTCATCCAAAGGCCATTTGTACTATTTGGACATAGTATGGGCTCAGTATTGGCATTCGAAATTACAAAAAAATTAGAAACAGAGCAGCTCGCCCCTAAACTGGTTATCCTTTCAGGCAGGCCACCCCCAAAGTTTGGCCTAAGGATGAGTCCAATTAGCCACCTAGCTGATAAAGAATTAATCGCAGAGCTGCATAAGCTAGAGGGTACAGATAGCCGCATTCTTGAAAATGCTGAACTGATGGAGCTACTATTACCCATTATTAGAACGGATTTCAGAATTAGCGAATCTTATAAGAGCTCTGCTAACTCAAAAATCAACAGTCCGCTTATCGCAATTGGCTCTAAAAATGATCCCTGGCTAAATGAAGTTGAATTTAATGAATGGAAAGACTATTCTAAAAATACAACAAAAATTCAGTTTTTTCCAGGCGGTCATTTCTACCTAAGAGAGCATTTAGATATACTCTCCGAATTTTTAAACTCACAAATTCTTCAAAAGTCATCATGAATTAAATTGAGAAACTAATCGGGATATAAATACTGAATATTACCTGGTCACCATCCCTCCTAACATTGATTTCGCCTTTAATTTTTTTGACAATCTCCCTCGTAATCCATAGACCAACTCCCATTCCAGGCTCATCTTTTACGTTTGCCCCGCGATAATACATATCAAATACTTTTTCTAAATTTATTGTTATATTTTTATCAAGGCTATTAGAGATATCAATCCTTAATATATTTTCAGTAAAGCGATCAATATTAATAGTTATCGAAGATTCTGAATCCATCCTATATTTAATGGCATTTTCAATTAAATTCTGAAAAATTATCTGTAATAAAACATAATCTGATTCAACTATGGTTTCGCTATTAGAGTATAGAATGATGCCCTTATGCTCTGGCCTGACCTCTAAAAGTGAAGTAATAAGGGTATAAATATCAATATTCTTCCTAATCTCTAACTCATTAATTGAGTAGAATTTGCTTAAGGAAGTAAATCTCTCAACAATGTAGTTAATCTGATTTAATGTACTTTTAATTCTTTGAGTTACTCTAGTCAAACCCTCGCTCGATGGGGAAATTCTATCAATCAGAAAATATAGAGCCATTAATGGAGACTTAAGTTCATGAGAAATCGCCTCAAGAAGTAAGACCTGACTATTGCTAACGGTTTTGCTTAATTCTAATTGATGGGTGGCTTTTATATTGGATTGGTTTTGCTGATAAATTTGATCAAATAATATTAAATTATAGTGATGGACAAGTATATACATAAAGAATATGAAATATCCCAGAGGTAAAATACTAAAATAGTAGTAACTATAATCAATTGGTGAATCAATAAAATGATATCTAATAGATAAAAGATAGAGGGCGAAGAATTGAATCCCATAACCCATAAAATACATAAATCTATTGATTTTAAGATTATTCGTATATATGATAAATATAGATAATATTAATAAATAGTTGAATATATAAAATATATTTAACAATATAATATCTAATAATGAATTATTGGATAAAACATAAATTAAATAAATAAAGGTATTAATTATTGAAACAATATAGACATATTTGTTATTAATGATTAATTTTACAAAGTAAATTATAAATAATGATTGCAATAGGTTAATTAAATAAAATATTCCACTTACTTTGCTGGAATGCGAAATTACCCCGTAAATTTCAAAAAAATCCCAAGAAATTAATGCATTAGTAAACAGAAATTTCAGTATCAAACTGATAATAAAAGCATCAAGCAAGAGGAAGATTTTTTGTTTATATTGAAAATAGAAAAATAAGGGCAATAGACCACATAAGATAGCAGCCCCCAAGTAAAGACCGCTAGTGAAAAGCCAATCACCATACATATTGCTATTCTTTTCAGCATTAATAGTAATAACTTCACTTACTCTATTGTTTATTTCTATATACAGCTCTGGGCTCTCCGAATGCCCCACTTGTCTAAACTTGAGCTCAGATACAGAGGTGTTTAATTGCACTCCTGTTGAAGGATCTGGGAGGGAATCCAAAAGAACAAGGTCTTTTGAATAAATTTTAGCCCCGATTGAAGCTGAGATTGGACGTATATGTAATGCCAAATCATCACCTAAAGGGTGATTAAACTTTAATTTTAATAAGAAATTTTGATATGGTTTGTATGCGTTAAAGCTGTTGCCAGGAATACGGGAAAACGATCGGATATCCTCCCCTACAAATTTATCAAGATTCTTATCCTGACCGGCTTGATTAATAAAGAGCTCATAAGAAAACTGACTTGCGCTGGCATTTTCCTCGCTCACTGGAAACAAAAATGCATTGATTGCAATAATCCCCGATAAGACTATCAGGAAAAATAGAATTCTGAAGGATACGACTTTCAATTGATCAATAAATAAGGGGGCTTATTAAGCCCCCGTTATGTAACCATAGCTTAATCATCAAACACTGGCAGTAACTTCTCCATCAACAGACTTGCCTAAATTTTTATTTAGCATTTTTTTAGCGCGTTCAACTTGCTCAAAATAAATAGCCTTAGCGCTTTTTAACTGACCCTTGTAAAGGGCCTTAGCCTTTTCAAACTGATCATCAAATACTGCCTTTGTTGAGTCAAGATCAAAATCAATCAAAGTGCTATTACTCTCAAAATGCTTGATAAAAATCATGCCGACAGCGTAGGTAGATGCAAAAGAGATTGCTGGTTGAGTGGCAATAGACAATATTGAGCCAATATAAGGAATTTTGCTCAAGCCAAATGACGCTACACTAAATGAGGCGGTCGTTGTTAAGCTACCACCTAATGCAGCACCAGCAACGGCAAGAACAGCCTCCTTCTTAAATGGGACTTTGTAAATTTTGCATAAGTCATAAACCATTTTCAATTGAACCCCAGAAATTGTGAGAGTATCAATCCCAGGGAGAGTAATAAACCCTGCAGCAGTGGCCCACTGAGAAGCATTCATTATGGTCGCATCTGCCAGCTTACGACGATAGTCAATAACTAAGCTATCTGCTTCAGGCATAGCAGATCGAGCCCCGTTGACCTCGGCATCAAAGACCTGATCCGCGGATATTTCCTTTGATTTTAATTTTGTATCGATTGATGTGTCTTGATTTTCCATATTTTTTCTACCTTGTCTGCTTGAGTTGAGTGTTGGAGATGATTTTTTAGTTGACCTGCTCGGATCAACGCTTGAATTCATAGTACGGCTTTGTGTAACTTGTTTTTCTGATGGTCTCGTTATTGAACTTCTTGAGGTCACTCTTTTCCTCGCTGGTGCAGGCTTAATATTTTTTAAGGGATTAGCCTTAATTGTAGTTTTTGATGATTTCGGCATACGTTGAATTCCTAAAAGATATTAATGGTTCATGCAAACGAGATCGAAGCATAATCTATACGACGATGCTCCCCATGCGCTTTTAATCAGTTCATCTGAATCTTGAAAAAAAGGTTTCAATTTTTTTCTTAATCTACTAATTAAATTTTCCAACTGCTCACGCGTAATTGTTCTTCCATTGGAGCTTAAAAATTCTTGGAATTGATACAAGTTGGCTGAGGCACTTAAAGCCATCAGTTTTAATGCTAAAAATTCAGAATTGGATAGATTAATGACATCATTTTTAGGAGAAGTTAATATAGCCTTTTTTAAATCCAGAGTCCATACTTTTCTTGCCGAAATTGAATGGTTAAGGCGTGAGATTAAATTCTTTACAGAAAACACCACCTCTTCCGGCCTAGAAGGCTTCGTTATATAAATATCCGCCCCCTCCTGATAACCTGCCATTCGATCGAGACTTCTAATTCTGCCGGTAAGAGTAATAATGCCCACATTTGGCATAGACCTTTTTATGCGCTTAATGATTTCAAGACCATCCTCATCTGGAAGATTTAAATCTAAAATAATAATGCTGATGTTGGTATCTGAAAGGATTTTATTTAAACCATCTCCACAATCTGAAGTGAATACAGAGTAACCCTCTCGACTTAAGGTTGCCGAAAGCTCTTCCCGCAGTATCTCGTGATCTTCAACTATTGCAATATTAGTCATTGGGCTTGGGCAATAAAAGACGAAGCAGTTTTAAAACTTTATTAATAGAAAAAAGACTAAAAAATATTTAGTCTTTTTTCTCAACGCAGTAAGCACATCTAAATCAATCTATGATTTTGCTACCTTTGCAGTAAAAGCACTTTTTAGTCCACCTGAGGCTGCAGTTGCACTGAAGTCTGCAAATGTGCCACCATTTTCATAATGATCCACAAACACTTTTCCAACAGCATAAGTAGCAGCTGCACCAAATCCAGCCATAGTAGCGATCCCAACTAAATTACCGAAAGGAATCCACTTCAATAAAACAGGGACGGCAA